>JAFZFZ010000061.1 GCA_017557005.1 Bacteroidaceae bacterium
AACGATACGCTGCAACTCAAGTTTAGACGAATCTACAAATTCACACAGGGCAAAGTCTTCGGGAGCCACCTCGTAGATACCTGCAGCCTCCATCTTCTCGATGTCGCCGGCGATGATAGCCTTGATGAGGTATTCGGGGTAGATGTCCATGGGGAACACTTTGTCATACTCGTTAGAGTTAATCATGTGGCGCTCCTCACCCTTGAGACGTGCGTCGAGCACATACTCCTTGTTGGGGAAGAGGAAGCTGAAGTAAGCGCGGCTTACGCTGAACTCCTTGAAGCGAGGCATAGCCCAGCCGAGGATTTCGTGCTTGTCGCTACCATCGGGAATTACAGTCACCATGTTGCTGAATGCACCGAGGTAACCCTCCTCAGTTGTAGCGGGGCCAGTGAGTACGTTGCCGTTGATGATACGGTTTACGCAACCACCCTTGATGCGACCCTCTACGATGCTACTGATCTGAGCACCGAGCACTACCTTGCTGTAAGCGGGGTTCTCAACCTGTGAACCGGCTACTGCGATGGTGCGTGTGAGGTCAACGATGCCCTTGTTGAACAAGCGGCCGATGAAGATTGTCTCCTCAGCACCTACGGTCCATACGATGTCACCCTTGTTGATGGGGTTCACGTGGTTGATCTGAACGCCTACGTTTCCAGCGGGGTGCTTACCCTTGAATACGTTGATCTCTACGTTCTTTGCATCCACGATGTTGAGGTGTGTCTGCTTGCCGCTAACACCCAGGTAGGTGGGAGCCATCTTGGCAAGTGCACTGAGACCAGCCTGGAAATCGGCCTCGTTACCCTTGATTACATACTCGAAGTCGGGAGCAAGGGGCTTGCTATCGAATGCTGATACGAAGATTGCCTTAGGACGGCTGTTGGGGTTGGCCACCACGTCGTAGGGACGTTGGCGGAGGAACGCAAACATACCGCTGTCGAGCAACGCCTGCTTCACTTGTTCACCATTGAGTGAGTGAACGCTCTTCACACCAAATTCTGCGTACTCCTGCTTTGCATCGGGGGTAACTACGATGTTCATCACCTTACGGCGTGCACCACGGTTAACCGCTGCTACTGTGCCCGAAACAGGACTCACGAACTTCACTTCGGGACGCTTCTTGTCTACAAACAAAGCTTCCCCGGCCTTGACATGCTGACCCTCGGCAACAACTACCTTAGGGGTAATGCCTACGAAGTCGTCGGGTACAAGCGCATACGCTTGAGAAGCCTTTACAGCTACCAACTCCTTCTCGGCTGTGCCTTTGAGTTTAATGTCCAAGCCTTTTCGTAATTTAATTACTTCTGGCATAACTTTTATAATAGTTAGTTAACTTGAATATACAAAATTCGTGCAAAGTTAACAATTATTTACGAATACCGAAACTTTATACTGATTTATTTATGGCGCTACGGGGCTTGGTGCGATTTTTTAAAAACGGCGGGTGAAAAATGCAAATAAATTTGCTTTTTCTATTGCCATACACTAATTTTGTCAACTAATATGCACTTATAGTAAGGTGAAAATTAAGAGAAGACGATACATACAGTTCGTGTTGTGCTTGGCAGCGTTTATCGTTGTGGCCACCACCGTATTGCTGAATTCCCCGAGGGTGCAGCAACGTGTGTCTGTGATATTGGCTACCGAATTGGAGAATCGTATCGGCACTCGTGTTGATCTTGGTGGGGTGCATTGGCTCTTCCCGAACGACATCGTTATCGATAGTTTGGAGATTGATGACCAGGAGGGTGAGCACCTTCTTTCGGTGGATAGGGTAGCAGCCAAAGTGGAGTGGATGCCGCTCATCAAGCACCGGCAGATTTCGATACGAAACATCCGCTTGTTTAATCCTGATATTGTTGTTTATCAGGATACTAAGGATGGCGAGGCGAACTTCAAATTCTTGGTTGATGCCTTTGCCAATAAGCAGAAGAAGCGCGAGCCGTCGAAGCTCAATCTGCGCATCAATTCATTGCTCATCCGCCACGCCAACATCCGGTACGATGTGCATGCTATGCCTGTCAAGTCGGAGTTTGATCCCCATCATATTGCGGTCAATGACTTGTCGGCTCAGCTTTCGCTCAAGGCTTTCACAAGCGATACGCTTAGTGTGATGGTGCGCCAACTGGAATTTGTTGAGCGCTCGGGCCTTCAGGTCGACAATCTCTACTTCCGCTTCGTGGGCAATCATCAGGGAGCGACGTTGGCCAATTTCCATCTCGACTTACCTCATAGCACCTTGCGTTTGGATACGATCTGGGCAAGCTATTCGCCCGATAAGTTTACCGAAAGTCTTATTGTAAAGGGCCGCACCCAATCATCTCATATTACGCCCAGCGACTTGGCTTGGATGGTGCCCCAGGTGAAGGGATTGAATGAAAAGATGCATCTGAGTGCCGACTTTATTGGTAGTGCTACACGCTTCAATATCAAGGATTTGGGACTTTATAGCCACCATAAGGATCTTGTGCTAAGAGCCGAAGGAGCGGCATCGGTGCGCAACAAGCAAATTGCCAATGCTCAAGTTACTTTGCACGAGGCTCTGCTCACTCCGCAGGTTTGGAATATGCTCGAGGAGGGAGCTCCCGAGGTGTATCGTCTGATACCCCAGGAGGTGGTTCGTGTGGGTAATGTTGATGCCAGTGGAGATGTGAAGTGTGAGAACGGATTGGCCAATGTCAATCTCTCTGCCAAGACCGATGTGGGTGCACTCAATGCGCATGCTACCATGGACCGCGAGGGTAATTTTACCACCTCGCTCACTGGTACAGAAGTCAATGTAGGTCAGGTCGTTCCATCGAGTCCGCTGGCAAAGCTCAACCTCGCATTCGAAGCTGAGGGAGCCTACGACTTTGATGCTAAGGATGCATCGTTCCCCGTGCAAGGAACTTTCAGAGGACAGGCGGCAAAGATGCACTTGTTGGGCTATAGTTATCAGCATGTTGCGTTTGACGGACATTACAATCCCCAGTCGGTAGGTTGCGATATTCGTTTGGACGACCCGAACGGACGTTTCCAGCTTCAGGGACGCTATACCCCCTCTGAGGTGGCTCCGGCCTATCGTCTCACGCTTCGTGCTGATAGTCTTAACTTCCATGCAATGAACCTCATAGAGTTGCACGAGGATAAGCATTTCAGTGTACGTGTCCATGCCGATGGAGTGGGGGCTGACGTCAATCATCTGACGGGTTTTGTGAGTCTCGATAGTCTCACTATCCATAAGGGCGACGAAGATTACATCATCCAGCAGATTGCACTCTATTCTACTGATCCTGACGAGCAGATGCTTTCGCTCAGTTCCGACTTCATGGAGGGATCGGTGCGTGGTGATTTTACCTATGAGTCGCTCTACCAAAGTGTACTTTCGCACCTGCATCGCTATCTGCCTTCGGTGTGTAGTGATTGCGCTCAGGGACACAAGCATGCCGATAATATATGTACGGCAAACTTCAAGATACATACCCTCAAGCCATTGCAGGAGTTCCTGTTGATGCCTGTCGAGATACAGCAAGCCGTCAATATTGAGGGTTTCATCAATGACCATACCCAAGATTTCAGATTGCAGGCTATCGTGCCGCAGATTGATTTTAACGGCATGTCCCTTAGTAATATAGGTGTGCGTTGCGAGCCTTCGGGAAATGGACTCGATGCTTATGTGAGTGGTACGCAGCACGCCGATGATGCGGTGAGCACCTCCGTGAATCTGCTTGCCCATGCCCAGGATGATAGGGTCAACCTTGGCCTGTCGTGGGAGACCACCCCCGAGGCTCTCTTCGATGGAGCTTTCTATGCCAAGGTGGCTTTTGACCTTGATGAGAAGGGCGACCTTGTGGCACAGGTGCAGAGCGATAGTTCGCACACCACCATCAATCACTCGCAGTGGATGTTGTACCCCTTCAAGGCTGATATCGCCACCGAGAATATCTCGATACGCGACTTCCGCTTCGAGGGTGGCGATCAGTTCCTTACCATCGATGGTCGCATTGCTGATAATTCGGCCGATACGTTGCGTGTCAAGGTTAATAATCTCGATTTGAATTATCTGCTTACGTTGGTCAAACTCAAAGGCATATCTTTTGGTGGTAATGTGAGTGGCTATGTAGACCTTGCCAACCTCTATTCGGAGGCCCCCTACGTGGATGCTCGTATCCATGCTGAGGACTTTGCCTTCTGCAACGGCTTGATGGGCGATGCCATAGCTCATGCCTATTGGAATCAAGACTCTACCCGCCTGGATTTTGTGGCCGATGTGTCTGAGGTGCCACAGCGCGTCAGTAAGGTGAATGGCTATGCTGACCTTGCCGATCGTAAGCTACGTATCGATATTGATGCTGATAGTATCAATGTGTTGTTCCTCAATGGATTGCTCAAGAATTTTATGTCTGATGTAAAGGGCAATGCAAGCGGAAATATTGTCATTGCTGGACCCATGACCGAACTCGATATCGTTGAGGGCGCTCTGCTCACTGATGCCGAGTTCCGCCTCATTCCTACCTGTGCTACCTACCACTTTAAAGATACGCTTCATTTTGAGCCCGCTCACATCTACCTTAGAGGTATCGAGGCATACGACCAGCGCGGACAAAAGGGTATCGTCAATGGTGTGGTCGAGCACGATGATCTGCGCACATTCGCTTATGACCTCTATGTAGATGCGCAAAACCTCTTGGGTATCGACCTTCCTGATACGGGTAGCGACAACTTCTATACTACCATCTTTGGCACGGGTGAGGTGCATGTGAATGGAGGTCCCGGCAAACCGTTAGAGGTCGATATCATGGCACAGCCTGAGAAGGGCTCTATCTTTGCTCTGAACCTTGTAAACCCCGATGTCACATCGAGCGAGAGCTTCATCACCTTCAGAGATCGTGCATCGAAACGCAACACCCCCACCGTAAGCACCGCTCCTAGAGGCCGCACACGTCGTAGACCCGCTCGTCCGCGCGAAAGTCTCGAACTTGACATCGTCACCAGCATCACCCCCGATGCTACGCTGAAGTTGGTGATGAACCAGGCCGTAGATGACCATATCAGTTTGACGGGAAGTGGCGACCTGCAGATTGACATCAAAGATACCGATATCAACCTCTATGGAACCTATACCGTAGAGCATGGAGGCTACCGACTGAGTCTGCAAGATGTGATCAACAAGGACTTTGAGGTGCTCAGAGGTAGTACCGTTACCTTTGATGGCGACCCCATGAACTCGCGTCTCGACATTGTAGCCCGCCACGTGGTAAACTCCGTTCCGCTCAAGGACCTAACCCCTGACGCTACGGGTAGTGTGCGTGTCAACTGTCTGCTCCGCATTGGAGGCACCCTGGAGGCTCCCGAACTGGTGTTTGATTTGGAGCTCCCTCAAGGCACCGAGGAGGAGAAGGCGATCGTGCGTAGCTTTACCAGCACCGAGGAGCAGATGAGCATGCAGTTTATCTACCTGCTCGGCGTGAGGAAGTTCTACACCATGGACCTGGCGCAGAACCCCGGTATCAATGCCGTAGGTGGCATGGAAAACCTCTTGGGTAACACCATCTCGGGACAGATCAACAATCTGCTCTCGGGCATTATCAGTAGCGACAACTGGAACCTTGCCAGCAACATACGCACCGAGAATATGATGACTGGTGTGGGTGATCCCACCATGGCCAACATGGAGGTGCAGGGTATTCTCGAGGGCCGCTTGCTCGACAATCGTCTGCTCATCAATGGTAACTTCGGCTACCGCGACAATCCTATGTATGCATCCAACTTCGTGGGCGACTTCGATATACGCTACCTCTTGCGTAGCGACCTCAGCTTGAAGGGATACAACAAGACCAACGACCGTTACTTTACCAAGACCTCGCTCACCACGCAAGGTATCGGTCTGCTCTTCCAGCGCGACTTCAGCTACCTCATTCCCCGCGGTAAGAAGAATGACAAGGCCGCTAAGGAGGCCAAGCGTGAGGCTAAGAGAGCCGCTAAAGAGGCACGAAAAGCAGCCAAGCAGAGAGCTGATTAGGAATTAGGAACTGACGCCAAACCGAGAGTAGAGATAAGCTTGCTTAATCTTTGCCTAGGTGCGAAGGAGGAAAAGACTGCGTAGCAGGATTAATTAGGAATTAGGGAAATTGCGCGTAAGCGCCGACCCTAAAAAAGAAATGCCGTGCACCAGTGCACGGCATTTTCTATATTGCTTAATCAGATTATTAGTAAGCTCTTGCAAAGAGCACGCGGCGTACCGAAGGCTTACCAGTAACCATACAGGTGCCCGGTGTGGTGTCGCCCTCGAAGGGGATACAACGGATAGTAGCCTTGGTCTCTTCCTTGATGCGCTCCTCGGTCTCGGGAGTACCGTCCCAGTGAGCGAGCACGAAGCCACCCTTCTCAATCTGCTCCTTGAACTCCTCGTAGGTGTCAACAGCTACGGTGTGCTCCTCGCGGTAGGTGAGTGCCTTGCGGTAGATGCCCTCCTGGATCTCCTCAAGCAGCTTTGCTACATATTCCTCGATGCCATCGCATGAGATGGTCTCCTTCTCCAAGGTATCGCGGCGCATCACCTCCATGGTGTTGTTCTCCAGGTCGCGGCCACCCATCACGAGGCGCACGGGTACACCCTTGAGCTCGTAGTCGGCAAACTTGAATCCGGGGCGCTTGTTGTCAGCATTGTCGTACTTCACGCTGATGCCCATTGAGCGGAGCTTAGAGGCGATACCCTCTACCTTAGCGTCGATAGCAGCGAGTTGCTCAGCATTCTTGTAGATGGGCACGATAACCACCTGTATGGGAGCGAGCTTCGGAGGAAGCACGAGACCGTTGTCATCAGAGTGAGCCATGATGAGCGCACCCATCAAGCGGGTTGATACACCCCATGAGGTAGCCCATACGTATTGCATATTGTTCTCCTTATCTACATACTGTACATCGAATGCCTTGGCGAAGTTCTGTCCGAGGAAGTGTGAAGTACCGCTCTGCAGAGCCTTACCGTCCTGCATGAGAGCCTCGATGGTGTAGGTGTCGAGTGCACCGGCAAAGCGCTCGTTGGCGCTCTTCACACCCTTCACTACGGGTACGGCCATGTACTTCTCGGCAAACTCGCCGTAGAGGTTAATCATGCGCATTGCCTCTTCTTCAGCCTCCTCACGTGTAGCGTGAGCGGTGTGGCCCTCCTGCCAAAGGAACTCGGCGGTGCGGAGGAACATGCGGGTACGCATCTCCCAGCGCATTACGTTAGCCCACTGGTTGCAGAGGATGGGCAGGTCGCGGTATGAGTGGATCCAGTTCTTATAGGTGCTCCAGATGATGGTCTCTGAGGTGGGGCGGATGATGAGCTCCTCTTCGAGGCGAGCTGCGGGGTCAACCGTTACGCCACCATTCTCCTCGTCGCTCTTGAGGCGATAGTGAGTTACCACGGCGCACTCCTTAGCGAAGCCCTCTACGTGGTCGGCCTCACGAGAAAGGTATGACTTGGGGATGAGCAAGGGGAAGTAGGCATTGACAACGCCTGTAGCCTTGAACATATCGTCGAGCTGACGCTGTATCTTCTCCCAAATAGCGTAGCCGTAGGGCTTGATTACCATACATCCACGCACTGCTGACTGCTCTGCGAGGTCAGCCTTCAATACCAAGTCGTTGTACCATTGCGAGTAATTCTCGCTACGCTTGGTAAGTTCTTTCAGTTCTTTTGCCATATATCTTTATATATTATTATTGTCATTTGGGGTTTGAAGTGCAAAATTAAATCTTTTTCATCGTTATCCACTTATTTTTTGCAGAAAATATGGTAGTCTATCATTTTTTTTGGTACTTTTGCGACATATTTAGACCTAAAAATTATAAAACATTAACTAATATATTACTAACATCAAATCATTTTTACGTTATGAAATTGAAAGTTTTTGCATTAAGCATGTGCGCTGCATTGCTCCTTAGCTCTTGCGGCAGTTGGAAGAACACAGGTTGGGGTACTGCTATCGGTACAGTAGCAGGTACAGCTGTAGGTTTGGGTATCGGTTACTGGGCTGACCGTAACGGCGATAGCAACACTGGTAAGATCGTAGGTGCTTCAGTAGGTGCAGCAGTAGGTGCTACTACAGGTGCTCTCATCGGTCGTAAGATGGACAAGGCTGCTGAGGCTGCAAAGCAGGTTGAGGGTGCTCAGGTACAGCTCGTTGAGGTAAACGGCCTCCCTGCAGTAAAGGTTACTTTCGATTCAGGTATTCTCTTCGACTTCAACAGCTCTAAGTTGAGCGCTGATGCTGAGGCTAGCCTCGCTAAGTTCGCTGAGGTATTGAAGGCTACTCCCGATGCTGACGTTGCTATCCTCGGTCACACCGATAACGTAGGTACTGAGAAGGCTAACCAGTCTGTATCTGAGAAGCGTGCTAAGGCTGTTGCTGACTACTTGAAGGCTCAGGGTGTTGCTGCTAGCCAGCTCAAGGACGTTCTCGGTATGAGCTTCAATCAGCCCGTAGCATCTAACGATACTGAAGAGGGTCGCGCTCAGAACCGTCGCGTAGAGGTTTACATGTATGCTAGCCAGGCAATGATCGACGCTGCCAACGCTGAAGCTGCAAAGTAATATCTCTTCAAGAGAATCTTATCCCTACAGCCCGACCAACCATCTGTGTTGGTCGGGTGTTTTTCTTCCTACCCCATAGGATAGGTTGTAACTCCTAACTTCAAACTCCTAAATAAAGAATCATGCTCACACTCATCGGCTTCGCCATCATCTTCCTTGCCACCACGGCAGGCTCAGCGCTGGTATACTTCTTCAAGCACGATATCCCCAAGCGCACCAATGCCATCATCCTCGGCTTTGCCGCAGGTGTCATGATTGCCGCTTCCGTGTGGTCACTGCTCATACCCTCTATCGATATGGCCGAGGGTAGCTTCGGCTCCTGGTCGTGGGTGCCCGCGGCGGTGGGCTTTCTGCTGGGAGGTCTGTTTCTCGTGATGCTCGATCATGTGTTGCCCCACTTCCACGCAGGTACGGGGCACGAAGAGGGTCCGCAGGTAAAGGTACATAAGAGCACCCGCCTGTTCCTTGCCGTCACCATCCACAATATCCCCGAGGGACTGGCCGTGGGACTTGCCTTTGGTGCCGCCGCCGTCAGTGGTGAGCCGGGCGCAATGTACTCGGCACTCGGACTTGCCATCGGTATGGCCCTGCAAAACTTCCCCGAGGGAGCCGCCATCGCCCTCCCCATGAAGGTAGCCACACGCAGTAAGCACAAGGCCTTCCTCTTCGGTATGGGTAGCGGTGCTGTAGAGCCTATAGCGGCCGTTGTGGGCTACGTGCTCGCCTCTGAGGTTGCCGTGATGCATCCCTGGATGCTGGGCTTCGCGGCTGGTGCCATGCTCTTTGTGGTAGCCGAAGACCTCATTCCCGACTCAAACATCAGCGAATACCCTCATTCTGGCACATGGGGCGTGATGCTCGGATTCGTGCTGATGATGGTGCTTGATGTGGCGCTGAGTTAGTTAGGAGTTAGGAGTGAGGAATTAGGAATTAGGAAGTTAATTAGGAATTAGAAGTTAGAAGGGAGGAATTAGGAGTTAAGGCCATCCGGCAGGCAACAATTCCTCATTCCTACTTCCTACTTCCTAATTCTCACCGCTCTTACTCCCGGACAACTTTTGCGCGTACTGAGATAGTCATAGAGCGTGCGCTCATCTACCACCACCTTGCCATGGTTCATCGAGGCATGCATCAGGTGCAGGCGGTCGTCTTTCCATACGGCAAAGCCCAGGTGCGTGACGTCGAGCCCCTCGATGGTGGTCACCAGTGCAAGAATGTCGCCATTGCGTATGGGCAGTTCGTCGGGCCCGAGGTTAAGTACCGATTTCTTGATGTAGTGAATCGGGAGGTTACGATAGTTGGCCTCTATGCCGCGTATCGAATCCACCGCCCATGCATGAGCCTTCAGGTAGGGGTAGCTCTGCGGATGAGCGCTCATGAACGAGAGTGTCAGCGTGTCTGCCTCCCATAGGTGCGCATCGGCCTCGGTCGGCGTCAGTTCGCTCCACACACCGCGTTCCGTGTTCTCCTTTACCCAATCACTGAAGTAGTGCAGGCGCGACAGGTATCCGTCCACCACGCCATCGCGATAGCGCATGCCCTGCACGCTACCCTCAAAAGAAAGCGTATCGCACTGCTCGGCCATCCAGTGAGCCACCGTGAGCTCCACGAAGGTGGTGCAGTCCAGCCTCTGCTCATCGATCACCAGCGCCTCTTCGCCCGCCCCCTCCAGAGCACCTGCCACATAGGGCACGCCCAGATAGCGCGCGGCAATATCAAGAATATTACCCGAGTAGCTACATAGCAAACATAACATCAATATACATTGTTTCATGGCGTAAAGATACAAAAGTTTTATTACCTTTGCAATAGAAACAACAATCTACGATGAAGCGCCACCTGATATATCTATTTGCAGCTACACTACTATTCCTGGCGAATAGCACCACCCATGCGCAGAGCAACAAGGTGTACCACCCCATGATACACACCTTGCAGACCGTGGTCAACGACCATTGGCTACTCGACGACGTCATCACCCTCGGCACCGACGACTGGGTGACCATCTCGTTTGATCACCTGTCGCACGACTACCACCGCTTTACCTACCGCATCGTGCATTGCAATGCCGACTGGACCCCCTCCGACCTCTTTGAGGTCGACTATATGGATGGCTTCAACGACCAGCCCATCGAAGATTACGAGAACTCGCTCAACACCACCATGCTCTACACCCACTACCGCCTCGACCTCCCCAACGACGATATACAGTTCAAGGTATCGGGCAACTACCGCGTAGAGATCTATTTGGATGAAGAGGAGGAAGAAGCCTCTCCCTCTGCTCTCTCCCAAAGAGAGGGAGCTATTCATCATCGCGAGGCAGAGTCCCCCTCCATGGGAGGGGTTAGGGGAGGCCATCCTTCCCCCGTGGCCGTCGCCTGCTTCCGTGTCGTAGAGCCCCGCATGGCACTCACCGCCACCATTACGGGCAATACCGACATCGACACCTACGAGCGCCATCAGCAAGTATCGTTTGCCGTGAGCTACAATCCCGCCGAGGTTGTCGACCCCGCCACCGAGATCAAGCCCTACGTATATCAGAATGGTCGCACCGACAACTACGTCAGCGGCCTCAAGCCCACCCACCTCACCACGGGGCGTGTGGAGTATACCCACAACACGCAGCTCATCTTCCCCGGCGGCAACGAGTATCGCCGTTTCGAGATTATCAACATGCACTACGCCACGCAGGGAGTCGACAAGATCACCTATTTCGAGCCCTACTTCCACGCCGCCCTGCTCACCGATGTGCCCCGCCGCCACTACAGCTACGATGCCGACCACGACGGCCGCTACCTCATACGCTACAACCTGGCCGAGGACAACGACATTGAGGCCGACTACCTCTTCGTGCACTTCCGTCTCGATATGCCCCGCCGCACGGGCGGCACGCTCTACCTCTCGGGCGAGTTCACCTACAACGACTTCACCCCCACCTATGCCGTCGCCTACAACGATGCCGAGCGCGCCTACGAAGCCACCGTCATGCTCAAGCAGGGCGCCTACGACTACCAGTACCTCTGGGTCCCCGACGGCACATCGCGTGGCCTCACCGCCCCCGTCGAGGGCAACTCCTACGAAGCCGAAAACGAGTACCAGGTATACATCTACCACCGCCCCTTCGGTGGCCGCTACGACCGCCTCGTCGCCACCCAGCAGATCAAGTTTGCGCAGGAGTAAGCCAAGCCCATTGTTGGTTGCTGATGTCGATGCATCCTTTTGCGCTGAACCAATGTGCACTCTTTTGGGAGGACGTATGGGAAGCTCAGCGTATTTTTTTGTCTTTTTTAAGGAATGATGCAATGTTTCGTTCTTTCTCGTGTATATAAAAGTGAAAGCGACACAAAATAGAGATGAATATCGAAACCGACATACTCATACGTGGAGTGCGTAAGCAAAACAAGCAAGCGCAGCAACGCGTGCTTCAGCTCTATGGCGCGATGGTGTTTGGCCAAGTGGCTCGCATTGTCACTTGCCAGGAGGATGCCGAGGAGGTATATCAAGACGTTTTCATCAAGGTGTTTCGCAGCATCGAGTCGTACGATAGCCGACAAGCCTCATTTGCTACATGGATTAGTCGCATTGCCTACCACGAGTCGCTCAACTTTGTTCGGCGCAGCAAGCCACCGATTATCTATGTTGACGATCGCGAAGTAGACCTCGATAGCATACAGGATGAGGCGCTGGCACAGGTATTCAATCAACAGGACGAACATACGATACAAACCATAGAAAGCGCATTGGAACATCTTCCTCCCGACGAGTTGGCACTCATCACGATGTTTTACTACGATGATATGAGCATCAAAGACATCGCCTATGCTACAGACTCGAACCCCTCTACCGTAGCTTCGCGCCTGACCCGAACGAGACAAAAACTATATAGAATAATTCAATCACTCCACAATGAACCATAAGGACATAACCCCCAACGCACACCACGATGCAAACTTGCGCGAAGCCCTCGCCCGCCGAGACCGCAAGTGTCCGCAGATGCCCGCCGACCTCAACGGGCGACTGATGGAGCGTGTGGAAACACAGCAGCCTCACCGCCCCACATCATCACCGCGCTGGATGTGGCCGTCCGTGGCTGCATGCATAGCCGTAGCAGTTATTGTAGGCTACACATTGCGTAGCGCAAAAAACTACATGCCCGCTCCGTCCTCGGCTGGAGATACGCAGGTGCTCTATGCCTCTATCGGCGACACCGCCTATCGGAGCCCCGCGCTTGTAGATGAGTTTATCGTAAAACTTGCAGGCTACTATGGCATTGAGCAGGAATTGTATGACAATACCTCCACCGCCGATGTCGCCAACTATCTCTACGTGTTCCCCGATGAGATGAAGGTCGACGTCTTTGGACGCCTCCTGCAAGTCGCCTGCAGTTATGACAACACGACCCCGGGCTATCAACTCCACCTGTCGCAGTCGCAGTTCCACTTCGAACTGAACGACCTACGCGAAGGCCGCCACCACATATGGATGGCCGAGAAGATAGGCGGCAACACCTTTCTTTATGGAGTGAACGTACCTGAAGGGGTGATTGTCTCAAACGCAAATTATACCGAATATAGAGACCGCCACATTGTTGGCAACAACAGATACGCCTATTACAAGTTCTAACACACTCGCAATATGAAGACACTAAAGATTATCATTGTCAGTTTAGCCGTATTGGCCACCCTTGCCCTTGTAGCCACATACATGATGACGGGTACATTCATCCCTTACAGAAGGCCCGCCTCGTCCCTTGCTGTCAACCCCTACCTGCAAGGCCAAAAAGTGATAGCATCGAGCAAAGCCACCTACATGATTTTCGCACCCCAAACCCGATACGACGAACAGTCACAAAAGACAACCATCATCTGGGGCAACGAAGCCGATTGGGACAAGCAAGAATCGCCCTTGTGGTTCGATGATGTGCCCACAGCAGAGAAGGGCGCTACACATGCCTCTTCCGAAAGAAGAGGAATCATAGGCATCTCATGGAGTCTTACCGACGAAGGTGATCACACCGTGCTGCACTGCTATATGGATGTCCTGGCAGGCGAGCTGAAAAACCTCTGGTTAGCATCTGAGGAAACAGCCATTGTAGACCTGTCTACTGGTAAGAACTATCGCGCCATACGCAGTGTGCCCGACTGCATGAGCCGAAACTTTGGCGTAAGGTCCGATACCGCTGCCGTGCTCGACTTCCAAATCTACTTCCCCAAGCTACCAGCCACCACTACCGACATAGCTCTCTATGGCGTACCCACCTGGCAGATGCGCGGCATGAGAGCAAAGATCGACCGCACGGCTAAGCAACCCCGCCGCTACGACGCACCCCCTAAATTCCATACTCCCCGACTCACGCAGGCCGAGGCCAACTACAACAAGGACAACTGGGATACCTGGGCCGTATACACCGACCCGCACATGATAAAGCCTGTCGACGAAGGCACCATGGCTCTGTGGCTTACCCCCGATGCTACCTACCTTGCCTGCGCCCACGAGCAGAACTGGATGCGCGAATATTTCGGCATTCATCCCGGCACGCTTCTCGTCGACGAGCATGGCAACCAATACCCACTCATCGAGACGTCAGGACTCCCCAGCAATAGCCACCTTTTCTGGATGGATGGCTATTCGGGCGACCACATCGCCTTCCTACACGTGTTTGCCCCCTTGTCAGAGGATGCCCAACGCATTTCGTTCATCGAGCCCGATGGCGAACCCTTCGAGGCGTGGGGTGCCAATTGGAAAGGACAATCGATCATGAATCTCGACATCGACGAGCTACGCCAAAACCAATCCCTCTTCGAATACACCAAACGAGATCTCGTTATTGAGTAAATAAAAGTGATACAAAAAGAATGGTCAGACCAAACTACGCTGTGATTGTGAAATTATGGCGTAGTTTATCATATCGCTGTTATCAGGAAGGACAACAAAGAAAAGATAATTTATTTAACAATTTAACAATAAATATTATAGCATTATGACAAAATCTCTTATGGGCTTTTTTGAAGCCGTGAAAGTGTGTTCAAGCAAGGCGTTTGAATTTAAGGGACGTGCCCGTCGCTCAGAATATTGGTGGTGGACCCTCTTTGTTTCCATTCTTTATCTTGCCACCAGTCTATGTGAAAATTTAATTCCCGATACGTCAAGGGTATTAACATTACTATTCATCTTTGTCTGTATCGCAGCGGCACTGTTTTGTGGCTTTGCCACGTTGGCAGTGACCATACGACGCCTCCACGACACCGGGCGTAGCGGTTGGTGGTACGGAGCCTTCTTGATAGCCGAAGTCGTATGGACGATAGTGATAACGACAGGATATTTAGCTACAGCCATAACGGGAACTGGCTATGCAATAACTTCTGCAGCCTTACTCGGAGGTATAGCCAAACTACTTATATTTACTATCCCCCTCCTTGTCTACTCCATCGTACTACTCGTGTGGTACTGCCAGGATAGCCAACCTGGGACAAACAAATATGACGACAATCCTAAAGAGATAAATCTCGAATAACCTACCATATTCTTTGTCCTTATCGTGGTTGCCGCCTCGGCTGTAGCTTTTCCCATAGGCAACATCATCATGAAGCAGTGGGTGGCGCAATACGTGAAGCAAGCACCCATCACTTGGTGGATATATGATGCGAGTATCCGGCAGAGGTGGTTAAGAGTGGAAACTAAGAATACAAATACTAAATAAGTTGGCACTACAAAGAAGAAATTATCAAGCCTGTGACAAAAGATTATCGCAGTAGTGACAAAATTTTATCAAGCCTATGATAATTTTTTGTCAAAGGCTTGATAAATCCTGATAAAAATAGGGATGAAGAAATACTGGAATTTGGAAGGCTCCAAACTGCAGTTTGGACAAAGAAAAACTGTAGCAAACGAATAAGGACCTTTAATCAGCTTCGCTGCTTTTAGGTACTTTCACTCGCTGAGAAATATCAAAGTAAACTTTGTATTTCGCTCGTTTATCCGTATCTTTGTACCGTATTAGTTTATTTAACTATTGAAAAGATGACAAAGATAACCAAAGAGGCTGCCTTGCTGTATCACTCGCAGGGTAAGCCGGGAAAGATTGAGGTGGTTCCCACCAAGCCTTACAGTACACAGACTGACCTTTCGCTCGCCTACTCACCCGGTGTGGCTGAGCCTTGTCTCGAAATTGAAAAGAATCCGCAGACTGCTTATGACTACACCGCCAAGGGTAATCTGGTGGCAGTGATATCGAACGGTACCGCCGTGCTCGGACTGGGCGATATAGGTACACTCGCAGGTAAGCCCGTGATGGAGGGTAAGGGTCTGCTGTTTAAGATATATGCCGGCATCGATGTGTTCGACATCGAGGTGGACGAGAAGGATCCCGAGAAGTTTATCCAGGCCGTAAAGGCCATTGCGCCCACCTTTGGTGGTATCAACCTGGAGGATATCAAGGCACCCGAGTGCTTTGAGATTGAGCGCCGCCTGAAGGAGGAGCTCGATATCCCCGTGATGCACGACGACCAGCATGGTACGGCCATCATCTCATCGGCCGGATTGGTAAATGCCTTGCAGGTGGCTGGCAAGAAGATTGAGGAGGTGAAGATCGTGGTTAACGGTGCTGGCGCATCGGCCATCTCGTGCACGAAGCTCTATGTGGCTCTGGGTGCACGCCGCGAGAACATCCTCATGCTCGATAGTAAGGGTGTGATCACATCAGACCGTCCCGGCCTCACCGAGGAGAAGAAGTTCTTCGCTACCGACCGCCGCGATGTGCACACATTGGAGGAGGCTATCAAGGGTGCCGACGTATTCCTCGGCCTCTCGCGCGGTAACGTGCTGAGCCAGGATATGGTGCGCTCAATGGCCGACATGCCCATCGTGTTTGCCTTGGCTAACCCCACACCCGAGATCTCGTACGAGGATGCTATGGCATCGCGCCCCGATGTGCTGATGGCTACCGGCCGC
Source organism: Bacteroidaceae bacterium (assembly GCA_017557005.1). Taxonomy (GTDB): domain Bacteria; phylum Bacteroidota; class Bacteroidia; order Bacteroidales; family Bacteroidaceae; genus UBA1189. Next base: position 16,511 of record JAFZFZ010000061.1, read on the forward strand.
TCAGACTATCCGAACCAGATCAACAACGTAATCGGTTTCCCCTACATCTTCCGTGGTGCGCTCGACACACAGGCTACGGCCATCAACGAGGAGATGAAGCTGGCTGCCGTACATGCCATTGCTGACCTGGCCAAGCAACCCGTGCCCGACGTGGTGAACGAGGCTTACCATGTGAACAACCTCTCGTTTGGTCCCTCATACTTCATACCGAAACCCGTTGACCCCCGCCTCATCACCAGCGTATCAATGGCCGTAGCTAAGGCTGCCATGGATAGCGGTGTGGCACGCAAGCCCATCACCGACTGGGAGGCTTACGCTACCCAGCTGCGCGAACTCATGGGTCAGGAGAGCAAGCTCACCCGTCAGCTGTATGACACCGCACGTAGCAATCCCCAGCGCGTAGTGTTTGCCGAGGGTATCCACCCCACCATGCTGAAGGCTGCCGTAGAGGCCAAGGCCGAGGGTATCTGTCACCCCATCCTCTTGGGTAACGACGAGCGCATCGAGAAGTTGGCCAAGGAGCTCGACCTGAGCCTTGAGGGTATTGAGATCATCAACCTGCGTCACGACCGCGAGGCCGAGCGCCGCGAACGCTATGCCCGCATCCTCACCGAGAAGCGTGCCCGCCAGGGAGCCAACTACCAGGAGTCGAACGATAAGATGTTTGAGCGCAACTACTTCGGTATGATGATGGTGGAGACGGGCGAGGCCGATGCATTCATCACGGGTCTCTACACCAAGTATAGCAACACCATCAAGGTGGCCAAGGAGGTGATCGGCGTGCGCGCTGAGCACAAGACCTTCGGTACTATGCATATCGTGAACTCAAAGAAGGGTACGCTCTTCCTTGCCGACACGCTCATCAACCGTCACCCCGATACGGAGACACTGATTGACATTGCCAAGCTGGCCAACGAGCGCGTGAACTTCTTCAACCATACTCCCGCGATGGCAATGCTCTCGTACTCGAACTTCGGTACCGACGCCGCCGGCAGTCCTGCCATGGTGCACGAGGCGGTAGACTACCTGCACCGCGAGTATCCCGAGTGGGATGTAGATGGTGAGATGCAGGTGAAGTTTGCCCTCAACAGCAAGTTGCGCGATGAGAAGTTCCCCTTCAACAAGCTCTACGGTAAGGAGGTGAACACGCTGGTGTTCCCCAACCTCTCGAGCGCCAACCAGGCTTACCAGTTCATCCAGATGATGAATGACAACACCGAGGTGATAGGCCCCATCCAGATGGGACTGAACAAGCCTATCCACTTCACCGACTGGGAGGCTTCGGTGCGCGATATCGTGAACATCACTGCGGTGGCCGTGATTGACGCTATCGTAGAGAAGAAGAAAAAAGAACAGGAATAATATACATACGCAAGACAATACCATGAGAGGGATGGCAAGGAGATTGCCCGCGCTGCTGCTCGTGCTATGCACGATGGCGGTGGCCAAGGCTGAGATAGTGATCAATGAGGTGTGTCCGTCGAACACCCGCGACATCGACCGCGGATGGAACTACGGCGGATGGGTGGAGTTGCACAACACGGAGTCGTACCCGCAGGACCTCTACGGATTCTACCTCTCCGACGATGGCGCCAACCTGCGCAAGTTTCGTATCACGAAGCACATCACCATACCCTCGAATGGATATGTCACCTTCTACGGTGGAGGCACGCCCACTGATACGTTGCAGATGAAGTTTGAACTCGACTGCGACGGTGGCACCATCTACTTTGCCGACCGCATCGGGCGTGAACTCTCACACGTAGAATATCCCGTAGCTATGCCCAATATCTCGTATGCCCGCACGACCGATGCGGGTAGCGAGTGGGGCTACTGCGCTTTCCCTACCAACACGGCATCCAACAACGGAGCGCCCTTTGCCACGGAGCGATGTCCCGAACCTGAGTTTACCACTCCGGGCGGTGTGTTTCTCGATGGCGACAAGGTGACCGTGCGCCTCAAGTGCCCCGAAGGCATGCGCGTGCTGTACACCACCGACACTACGCAACCTACGCTCGAAGCCGACGAGTGGAGTGGCACCAAGCGGCTGACCTCTACCACCATCGTGCGCGCCATGACCGTGGCCGACGGCTACCTGCCCTCACGCGTGGTGACGCAGAGCTACCTCTTCAGTGACCATATACCTACGCTACCCGTGGTGTCGATCGTGACCGACAAGGCTAATCTGTGGGACGCGATGTATGGTATCTACACCACCGGATCGAACGGACTCACGGGTAACGGTAGCGACATACCGCGCAACTGGAACCGCGACTGGCACCGCCCTGCCAACATGGAGTATTTCGTGGAGGGCGAGGCTGTGGTGTCGCAACCCTGCGATATATCAATCAGTGGCGGATGGAGCCGTGGATCGTCGATGAAGTCGCTCAAGGTGACGGCCAAGAAGAAGTACGATCTGATGAACTCGTTTGACTACTCGTTCTTCCCCAGCAAGCCGGGACTCAAATACAAGAGCATACTACTACGCAACGGTGGTAACGACTGGGGCAACTCGATGATGAAGGATGCCCTGCTACAGATGACCGTGGCTGAGGTGCTCGACATGGAGTATCAGAGCTACCAGCCTACCGTGCACTTCCTCAACGGACAGTACTATGGCATCATCAACATGCGCGAACGTAACAACACGCAATATGTGTACTCGAACTTCGGCTGGGACGAGGAGGAGATAGACATGATTGAGCGTGTGCCCAACGATGTGGGTTACTATGAGGTCAAGGCGGGCGATACCGAGGCCATCGACTACGTGCTGGAACTGGCTGCCCAGCTCCCCGACGATGAGGCTTATGCCGAACTCTCTGAGTGGGTCGACATCAATAGCCTTATCAACTACCTCATGCCCGAGATGTGGACCGGCAACTGGGACTGGCCACAAAACAACCTCAAATTCTTCCGCCACCGCGACGACGGTAAGTTCCGCTGGATACTCTACGACCTGGAGAACGGATTCGGCGACCTCTCATTCGACCACTTTACCAATAGCACCTATGGCTTCGATGGCTATAAGGCGCTGGGCGGACATACGGCCGAGCTGATGCAGGGATTGCTGCGCCAGCCCGAGTTTCAAGCGCTGCTCATCGACAACATGAGTATCTGCCTGGGTTCGGTGTTCCTCCCCGAGCGATTCGACCATATCGCCGATAGCATCTATGCACTCATCGCCGATGAGCTCCCCTACAACCGCAACCGATGGAACAATACATGGAGTGCATCGAGCTATGTAGAGAGCTTCAAGACCTTCAACCGCCAGCGGCCCTCGTACATGCGCGACCACTTCCGTAAGAAGTTTGGCTTGGGAGCCGATGTGGCTCTCTCGATCAGTGCATCGCACCCTGCCGCCACGCTCAGCCTCAATACGCTACCTCTCCCCATCGGTTCTATGGATGGATATAGCTACAAGGGACGCCAGCTCACGGTGGCCGCTACGGCTCCCGCAGGCTACCGCTTTGTGGGGTGGAGTACCGAGGAGGGAGCCGAACAGGTTGTGATGGCTCATGGCGCCACATGGAAGTATTACGACCAGGGCTCGCTCGACTATACCTCGTGGATGAGTGCCGACTATAACGACCAGGCGTGGCCGACTGGCAATGCGCCGCTCGGGTATGCCAAGGAGGGACTTGCTACTGAGGTGGACTATGGCGGCAATGCCAATAGTAAATATCCCACCACCTACTTCCGCACGACCTTCGACCTGAACAATTACGATGCACAGGGTAGCTATAGCATCAACCTGCACGTAGACGACGGAGCCATCGTGTATGTCAATGGCACCGAAGCTTGCCGCTACCTCATGCCTGGCGGTAACGTGGGATTCTCTACCTATGCGTCGAGTCATGCCACGGGCAACCCCGACCACGTGAGTATGGATATCCCTGCTCATCTGTTGCGCAAAGGTAAGAACACCATCGCCATCGAGGTGCACCAAAACTCGGCTACCAGCAGTGACCTGTATATGGATCTGGCGGTGGCCACCATCGTGCCTCAGCAAGGTTCGCTCGTGACCGACAATCCCTATACATTTACTATCAATACGCCCACGACGCTCGTGGCTTGCTTCGAACCCGACACGGAGAGTAGCACACCCGTGCCTCCTGTACGTATCAACGAGGTGTGTCTGAGCAATGGCACCTACATCAACGAGTACTTCAAGCGCAACGACTGGATAGAGCTGTACAACACCACCGGTGAGCCTCAGTCGATAGCGGGACTCTATATCACCAATGATCTGAACAATCCGACCTACTACCGCATCCCTGACGAGGGTGACCTGTCGGTGATACCGCCCTACGGGTATCGTATATTGTGGGCCGACAAGATGGTGTCGTTCAGTGAATTGCATCTGCCGTTCAAACTCTCGGCTGAGGGCGAATGTCTTATGCTCAGTAGCTACGACGACAATGGCAACCTGCTATGGGCCGACAAGATGTATGTGGGTGAGATTGGCAAGGATGTGTCGTACGGACGTTACCCCAATGGTGCTGATGACCTCTACGTGATGAACCGCATGACCTTTGCTGATGCCAACTATTATAGTCCCTACAACAAGGCCATACGCTTCAGTCCCGACGAGGCTGGCATGCATACGGCCAATGCAGACGCACTGCCTGAGGTTGTATATAACGCCGTGTCGCAGACTCTCCTCGTGAGTATGCCTGCTCACTATGCTCTGCCCACTCCGCTCGTGATATACGATATGCAGGGCCGCCGCATGGCTACCTATAGCATCGATCGTCACACCGCACAGGTATCGGTGGGTACACTTCCCTCAGGAGTATACATCGTGCGTGTGGCGGGTATTGGCATGAAGATTTATATCTAATATATATAGTAACAACATCTAAAACGAAGAACAATGGACTTCAAAGACCTCATAAAGACTCGCCGTAGTTGCCGCACCTTCACGGATCAGCAACTCACCGAAGAGCAGACCGTGGCGCTCATGCGCGCTGCGCTCATGTCGCCCTCATCACATCGCACCAATGGCTGGCAATTTGTGCTGGTCGACGATCGCGAAAAGCTACATGCCCTCTCGGCCTGCAAGGAGCATGGCTCGGGACTCATCGATGGGGCTCCGCTTGCCATCGTCGTATGCGCTGACCCCGCGGCAAGTGATGTGTGGATTGAGGATGCATCCATCGCTACACTCATGATACAGCTGCAGGCCGAAGAGCTCGGATTGGGTTCATGCTGGGTGCAGGTGCGCCGCCGTGCTACCATCGATGGTCGCCCCTCGGATAAGGTGGTGCGCGAGATTCTTGGCATCCCCGATACCATGGAGGTGCTCTCTATCGTAGCTGTAGGCTACAAGGCCGTAGAACGCAAACCCTTTAACGAGGATCACCTACAGTGGGAGAAGTTGCACATCAACAACTGGTAGTGCTCCTGGGAGCGGGTAGGGTGGCTACACACCTTGCTCCGGCCTTGCTCAAGGCTGGATACTGCATCGTGCAGATCTACTCACGCACCATCGACTCGGCACGTGCCTTGGCCGAGCCGTTGGGTATACCCTATACTGACAACCTCGATGCCATCAGCACGGAGGCACATATCTACATTGCTTGTGTGGCCGATGAGGCTCTGCCGGCTATAACTGCTCGTGTGGCAAGTGCGGATGACGACAAGATTTATCTCCACACGGCGGGTAGTGTATCCATGGATGTGTGGCGCAATGCAGGTGCCAAGCATTATGGCATATTGTACCCTCTGCAGACCTTTAGCAAGGAGCGTGAGGTGGACATGCGCAAGGTGTCGCTATTCATTGAGGCTTCTGATGCTTCTGCCCTGCAAACCACGGAGCGGCTCGCACGAGGATTGTCTGATAAGGTGTATCATGCCGACTCGGCTAAGCGTGCGCAATTGCATATAGCGGCTGTATTTGCCTGCAACTTTACCAATGCAATGTATGGCATAGCACATCAGTTGCTCGAGAAGCATCAACTTCCCTTCGACGTGTTGCTCCCGCTCATTGATGAGACGGCGGCGAAGGTGCATACCCTGACTCCGCCCGAGGCACAAACGGGGCCTGCCATACGGGGCGATCACGAAGTGATGCAACACCATATGGATGCTTTGGCTCATACGCCCGAATTACAACGTCTGTACGAGCAGATTAGTCATCTTATAAAACCTTAATCGTTTACCGTTAATCCTGCTACGCAGTCTTTTCTTTCTTCTCGCTCCTTCGTTAGTTTACCATTGACTTCAGCCCCTACGGGTGTCGACCTTCGGCTCATCATTCAACACTCATCATTCAACACTCATCATTCAACATTAAACATTCACCATTCGACATTCATGAACATCATCCTCGCCTCCAACTCACCCCGCCGCAAGGAACTGCTTGCCGGATTGGGATACCCCTATGAAGTACGCGTACTCAGCGACATCGACGAATCGTATCCCGACACGCTTCGTGGTAGCGAAGTGGCTGCATACATCAGTCGCGTCAAAGCCGATGCCTATGCCAAGACGATGGCTGCTGACGAACTCATCATCACTGCTGACACCATTGTGTGTCTTGATGAGCAGGTACTTGGCAAACCTGCCGATGAGGCGGAGGCCATAGCCATGATACGTAGTCTGAGCGGACGCACGCATCAGGTATATACGGGTGTGACGCTGACAACAAAGGAGAAGCAGACCTCTTTCGTGAGTCGTAGCGACGTGACCTTTGCCGCACTCACCGATGAGGAGATAGAGCATTACGTGACGCATTTCCGCCCGATGGACAAGGCGGGAGCCTATGGCATACAGGAATGGATCGGATACATTGGTGTGGAGCGCATTGAGGGCTCTTACTTCAATGTGATGGGACTACCCGTGCAACGCCTCTATACGGAGCTGAAGGAGATGTTGTGAGGCTTTAGGGGGATAGGTTATAGGATATTCTAGGTAGTCCTAGGTAATCCTAGGTAGCCCTAGGTAATCCTAGGAAACCCTAAACTCTAAACCCTAAACCC
>JAFZFZ010000062.1 GCA_017557005.1 Bacteroidaceae bacterium
AATCTCTCGAATTCATACATCGCTTTCGCTTGTATGTGGCCTGCCGGATGGAGCACCAACGATAGCGCGTGCAGGATTCGTGTAAATCTTGTGATTCGTGGTCAAAGAATGAATGAGCTCTCTGTTGTGCCTTGATAAGGGCTCTTCAACACGATGGAACACGATTAAACCGTTTTATTTTCAACGTAAATGCCCATAAATTACTCGTAAATTCCTATAAATAACAGCATTCATGATAATTTGTGGATCATTCGCGGTAATTCATGTTTTAATGAGCTGTCCTTATCCCGGAGGTACACGCCAGCGAAGCGATGCGTGCTTCTGTGAATTTCTATAGAGTGTGAGATAACTTTGTTTAGCGTTTACGTTTAGTGTTTAGCGACCATCCGGTAGGCAGTCTTCGTTTTCGTTTTCGTACAGCCATAGGCTGTCATCCACCGCAACCTTTGGCCCTTTTAACCTTTAACCTTTATTCGTTATCGTTATCGTACACACTCAGCGTGTCCTTCACCGTTGTGCGGCGGGCTTTCTGTGATGCCTGAGTCCCCTCTCCCTCTGGAGAGGGTTAGGGTGAGGCCAGTCTTCGTTTTCGTCATCGTACACGCTCGCGTGTCCTTTAACCGTTGCGAAGCAACTTTCACCGCAGCCACCGGTTTCCATAACTCGCAGCTCTGCTGCAAGTCATCGTCAACGTTAACGTTATCGTTGCAGCCATAGGCTGCCACCGCCAACCTATTTATAAACATTTATCACCTGAAAACAGTCCTCTGGGGATGAAAACGCCTTTTCGAGGGGCGAAACTCGCAATGCGCATCACTACAAGCAAGTTGTGGGAGCTACATAGCCCCCACAACTTACTTTTTACATTTGTTCTTCTATTCACAGCTAAGCATAAAGATCGTTTTCGTCATCGTTAACGTCATCGTCGTGAAGTTATTTGAAAATAACTTTCCGTCCATCCTTGATATAGACACCACGCGTAGGTGCTGCTACAGGGCGGCCTTGCAGGTCGTAGTAGGGGATGAGCGCTGCATCGCTGGTGACGGGCGAAATGGATGCTACTTCATCAACATCGAGCAGGTAGATGCCCTTGGCATAGCTATATATCGCCAACAGGTTGTCCTTTATCGAAATGCTTAGCGCATGCCCGTTGGGATTGTCTATTTTGTAGAATGTTTCCCATGTGTAGCCGCCATCGGTACTGCGGAAAATACAGAGCGTTTTTGTACTGTTGGAAGTCAAATCGGTAGCATACACAATGTCGGGGTTACGCTTGTCATATTCCACATCCGTCGTAAATATGATAGGTTGATAGTGCTTTGGTTCGGCAAGGTGTGTCCATGTAGCGCCACTATCATCCGAGATGCTGTATCTGCTAAGGCCGCTTGCTATGATACGACCTACTTTAGTCGGGTGGAAAGCTGCATCATATATCTCCGAGATATTACCTAATTGCTCGTATATATGCTTACAATCACTCCACTGGTAGCCTCCGTCCGTACTATAGTGATAGTGACAATTGTCCGATAGGTCTCTTGAGAATCCGACAAGACTATTCTCCACCAATGGATTGTGGTATATCTTTCTTAAATGTACATCTTCTGCCAATGTCCATTGCAAACCGCAATCATATGAAATGGCCAAACAAGATTCATTCGTAACATATATCACGCGCGCATCACTTGGGAGCACAGCCAATCCTGTAAACGGTTTCGTTGATTCACCTACCATGTCAGTTTTTGGGATGGTCTTGAAGGTCTTGCCATTGTCGGTAGAGATGAAGAGGGATTCGCGGCTGAGCGCTATCAACGTATCGCCATGTACATCGAAATCGATTACCAATTCATCGGTAAAGGGAAGTTTTTCCCATTCGCCTAACGATGTGTACTTGCTTCTATACAGACCTGTGGGTGTGGCTGCATAAAGATTGTCGTCAATAAAAGAGAATTTAGGGACATAAACTAATGAACCCTTTCTGATGCTGTTCCATTGAGATCCCAGTTCGCTCTCTTCAACCAACCCCAATGAGGTGAGCTGAGCCATCATGCTTTGCACTGCGAAGAGCATGAGGAGAATAAATGATAATCGGTTTTTCATAATGTCAATATAATGTTCGTTAATGAGCGTCATTGAATACATATTGGATATTGCTACAAAGTTAGCTATTACACAATAAATATCCAATTCTATTTATTAATACCTAATTTCTTGATATATGTGGAAAAATCCTCCTTCCATAACAATACACACAGTGCCTACAACAAAGAAGCAAACTGCAACTAAAATCCATTGATAAACTTTTTCATATTCCTGTCGTTTTTGTTGGTTTAACATGATGCAAAATTAGAGGGATTCAACAACAATGGGAAGGGAACAACAAGAAAAGCGCATAACAACCCGACGTCGTTATGCGCTGATTTTATGGCAGTTACATACGTGTTATATTCTCCAAATATAACAACTACACCAAACAAACCTTTATATTGTTGATAATCAACATTTTACCCACCCTATTTAGAACAAACAGAGACCGCGATTTGTTATAATACGAATTTACACACTGATATTCAGATGATTACTTCATCTTATCAAGTAAAAGTTTCTTGCTGGGGGCATTGGACTTGTAGATTTTTTCACGGAAGCGTTGCTTGTATACAGGAATCTGATTGACCTGGATTCCAGTGAACACACTGATGGATTTTCCTGAAAAACCAATGTAGAAACAGCAGAGGAGTTGGTAGTCGATCTTGCTAAATGCCTTAGGAAGTTCGGCACGGATGCGAGCCATCACATTGTCGCAATATTCATTTACGATGTCTTCGAGCTGCTCCAACTCTTGGTCCATAGACAATCGTTTGATCTCGCCCATAACCTTCTTATATATCTTCTCTTTGTCGCTATGGTTGGCCTGATTTTCGTAGTAGGTCTTACTCAGCTCGTCGAGCAACTTATAGCGAGCTCTGAGCAGTTGGGAAATCTGCTGATCCATCGTGCAAAGTCGCTTGTCGAATGTGGTTCGCTGGACACGCAGTTCATCGCTCATCTTATCTAAGTCCTGCTCCTTATTATATATCGTACGGCGAAGCTCATCGGCCAATTCGATTTGCTCCATCAACTGCCTATCCTTTCTGCGAAAGAATCTATATACAAAGATTCCCACAACAATAGCAGCTGCCAACACAATCGCAGCCACACCTCTCATCAGATAGCGTTGCTGCTGATTGCGCAGCTCCTCTACCTTCAAGCGGGCCTCGTAATGGTCGCGTTGGGAGGCTATCAAAGGTTGCTGCAAGGTGATACGCACCACGGAATCTTGATGAGCAAGTAAGAATTCATGACTACGTAAAGCCATTTCTTTATCTCCTAATAACTTGCCTATTTGATAACTCTTGTTCCATAACTTGGCTGTATCCTCGGCCGTAGTGCTCATTTGCCACGCCTGAGTCAAAGCCTCTTCGGCTGCAAGCCTATTCTCCTTTAATGCATAATAATGAGCTATAATACTGTATGTAGCTGTATTTTGGGGGAACGCGTTGACTGGATAGCGTATAAAAAGTGAGTCTAACGCTTCTATATTCTCTGTGGCATCATACAAGCGTAGTAGTTGATCAATGTTACTATATATAATATAGGTCTCATTGTGTGCTTCGCCCCATGACAAGGATTCATAAAATAGCGCTTCTGCTTGGGGGAATTGAAGCATATTCAGATGGGACAATCCCATATTGCGCTTGGTAATATTCAGCAAACGTTCTTTGCCTGCTTTCTCAAAACAACAGAATGCTTTTTCTGTATTGTTAAGCGCCCGTTGAAAATCGTAGTCATTACCATAGAGCACGCCCATTTGTGAATACAACAACCCCACCGAATATGGTGCATCTACCTCATTCGTAAACTCCTCAGCACGAGTATAAGCAGTCATCGCCTCATGTTTCAAACCTGCATTAGCATATACACGGCCATGATAATAGAACGCCTGCAGGCGATGTAATGGTTGCCCTTTGCGGTCATAGTAGCGCGTAGCCACACTGATAAGTGAGTCGTCGGCCACATCAATATAGCTCTTATCCTGTGCCTGCACGGTAAGCAGCGCGTAGAGCGCTCGCGCCTCGCCCCAGCGCGGCATGTCAGCAGCGGTGAGCACACGCAATACAGAGTCGGGCGCATCGTTCACACGCGCCTCCAACTCCTGCAGCTGGCGCATACCAATGCGGCCGCCACAACCCATGCAGAGGGTGGCGACAAGGAACAGGTATAGTGCTATGCGATGCTTCATGCTGCGAAGATAAACAAAAAGAGGCAAATTAGCAACATCATACCAAACGAACTATCATGCGGCCCCTCTTATGCCCTACCGCATGAAACAAGAAGGGCAGCCACGTGGGCTGCCCTTCTCATATTGTGTAAGCAATTCGATGCTTAGTCGGCCAACTTAGCCTTGAGGTACTCGCGGTTGAGGCGAGCGATGTTGCTGATGCTTACGCACTTGGGGCACTCAGCCTCGCAGGCACGTGTGTTGGTGCAGTTACCGAAGCCGAGCTCATCCATACGAGCGAGCATAGCCTTAGCACGGCGTGCAGCCTCTACCTGACCTTGGGGAAGGAGGGCGAGCTGGCTCACCTTAGCTGATACGAAGAGCATAGCAGAACCATTCTTACAAGCAGC
>JAFZFZ010000063.1 GCA_017557005.1 Bacteroidaceae bacterium
CAGAAATTTGTTCCTTTGTAAGTAACATAAGTTGTAATTTTTGATTTGGACACCCAAAATTACAAACTTGTCAGGACTAGCCAAACATGGCTGGTCCTTTTTTACTACTTAAAGCAGACACACTTTTTGAAACAGTATCTTCATATTAGTACATTTTATAGTTGGTTACATTATACGATGCCGTAAAGATACAAAAAAGTCGACAAAGCGTATGCCTTGCCGACCTATTTTATCGTACGAGTAGCCAATCTGCCTAAAATTGCATTTCCCCTTGGCTCAATCCTTTTCGATTAGTACCGTGGCATAGGCTGATATGCCCTCTTCGCGGCCAGTAAAACCGAGTTTCTCGGTAGTGGTAGCCTTGATGGTCACATCCTCTTCTTCTATGCCCATGACATCGGCAAGGGTCTGCTGCATCAAGGGAATGTGTGCTTTCAGTTTGGGACGCTCGGCGCAGATCGTGGCATCGATATTACCTACACGGTACCCTTTGGTGGCGATAAGCTCCACAGTGCGTGCCAAGAGGATCTTGCTGTCGATGTTCTTGAATTCACCTGCGGTGTCGGGGAAATGGTAACCTATGTCACGCAAGTGGGCGGCACCCAAGAGCGCATCACAAATGGCATGAATGAGCACATCGGCATCAGAATGGCCGAGGAGTCCGCGGTCGTGCTCAAGGCGAATACCTCCCAACCAAAGTTCACGGTTCTCAGCAAATTTATGAACATCAAATCCGAATCCAACACGTATTTTCATAAAGTTCTCCCTCTTCCATCTGATCCTCCCGCTATGGGAAGAGCCTTCGGACTGCCGGGAGGTAAGCAGTTTTTAGTGGTTAATGATTTCTTTATCTTCCCAAAATCTCGCGAATGCCATCCATGTCGAACGCCAAGGTGAAACGCAATGTTTGGTCGAGCGGGTTGCTCTGTGCGGTTGAGATAAGGTAGGCTGCGTCAAGTGAGAATACACTCATCTTGAAACCTGTACCGAGGGTGAAGTATTTACGGTTGCCCTTATATTCATTTTCGTAATGGTATCCGCCACGGAGGAAGAACTGATTATTGTACGAGTACTCCACACCTACACCCCAATAGATTTCTTGGAGCTCTTCGCGGAAGCCTCCAGGAGCATCAGCAAAAGATTGGAAGATACCTGCGATGGGTGATACGTCGTTGTAGCCACGCTCATCGAGCCACGATTGGTATCCCGAAGCGTCTGAGTAGCTGTCGTCTTCATAGTCTTCTCCTTTGGTCTCATCCAAGTATTGGCGGTACGAGGGCTTTGTGGGTACCATGAGCTTGTTTACATCGGCACTGAGAGTGAATGTGTTGTATTCGTCGATGGGTATCATCAGCGAGGTACCGAGACGCAGGTTCGTGGGGATAAACTGGTTGGTGTTACCGCCGTCGAACGAGATTTTACTACCGATGTTCGATGCGTTCAGACCGAAGTTGAGCATACATTCGCGACGGCCCATCATGACATAGTTCGAATAGAAGAAGGCGATGTCGGCAGCAAAGGCCTGTCCCACCTCAGTGTCATCTTCAAACTTGTAGTTGAGGTCCGAAAGGATATAGCGCAGGCCTACAGCGGCTGAGAAGGTTTCTGACAGCATGCGTGAGTAGGCAAAGTCAACTGCCATTTCGTAGGGGCGGATCACATAGTCGTCGACGTATACATCACCCAAAGAAAAGTAGGTGAGCGAACCGCTGATGGCCTGGTAGTCGCCTATACGGTAATATCCCACGAGGTTGGCAAGGTCAATGTCGCTTACCAATTGGCGCAGCCACGGTGTGTAAGCCAATGAGAAGCCTGCAGGGCTGATTGCAAAGGGGTATTTGGCTGGGTTCCAGTACTGTGAGTTTACATCAGGGTCGGTAGCAGCACCCACGTCACCCATAGCTCCGGCGCGTGAGTCGGGGGCGATAGAGAGTGAGGTGACGGCTGTCATCACGGGATTAAACATCTGTACGTCGCTTGATCCCTTTTGGGCGAAGATGGTTGATGTGGCACTTAGCAGCAAGGCCGATAGTATAAATAACTTTTTCATATTCGGGTGTTATGAATCTTGGATAATCACTCTAAATTCTTACAATATTGCTTATAAATAAACTCTAAATTCCCTCTATTATTGCCTCGTCAACGCAAAATCGTCAGTTTGCGCACTCGGCTTGTCGATGTTCCGCTTGCCGAGCTCACGGTGGCACGATACAGATATACACCCGTACCCAAAGGTTGTCCCGATGCCGTGTTGAGTCCCCAGTTAAGGGTGTAGCTGTTGTCGGGTGTAGTTGCTTGTTCGCTATGGCGCCAAAGTGTACGGCCCGAGAAGTCAAATACCTCAATGCTGATGGTGACCTCTGTCTCTGGTCTGTCATGAGTGAGCATGAATGTAGTGTGCTCACGTGCAGGACTATGCGTGGTGGTGATGTCGAGTATGCGGGGACGCAGTCCCTTCACCACTTCGAACTCGATGGTAGTGGTGGCAGCGTTGTTCATCATGTCCCATGCTCGGAACATGAGCGTGTGCATACCTTCATCCAGTGTGGGTAGTGTGTACGATACGGTGCCGCGTGTGTAGTCTCCCAAGTCTGATACGTAGTAGTCGTTGAGCGTGTAGGTCATCGAGGCCTTTCCGTCCACGATGGCTATCAGGTCGTGTCCGATACCATTTCCCACGGTGTTGATGCCATCCGTATCTTCGAGCATCACTACCAGGTGCGGAGTCTCGTTCACCTGATCTCCGGTGACAAAGTCGGGCGAGTTGAGATACAGCGTCAGCTTGGGGCCGAGGCTATCGTTAGCCAGTTCGTCCGCTGTGCCTCCCAAGAGGAAGTTGTCGTACGATCCTTTGGCCTCGCGTTCATGCGTGTCGTTTACGGCATAGAGGTTGATGAGTCCGCTTAGCATCGAATAGTTGATGTCCATCGGTACGCGGAAGGTAAAGGAGTATGTACCGTTGCGTACGGAGTCGCCTCCCACGAAGAGTGTTTTGGTGCGTTCGTAGTAGGTGAAGGGCTTCGATGCCTTGCCCGTATTGTTGCGGCAGGTGATGGTCTCCACATTATCAAATACGATAGCATGCATCACTCCGGTGAAGTCGGTAGCCTGTGCGCCCTGCAATGTTTCCACGTGTCCCTTCACGGTGACCTGTTGGCCCGCTTTCAGTACGATGTCGGCTTTGCTATCAGTCTTGTGTCCATTGATCTCGTCAACCTTGATGGTGTAGTCGGTGTTGCCGATGATGAGCGCAGGGTCACCCATGAGCATGTAGTTGAGTTTGTTTTCGCTCACGTCTTGCAAACCCGAGCTTGCCGATGAGGTGATCAGACTACACTTGGCGCGACGTATGGCATCGCCCATGCGCAGACGTTGTCCCGCTTCATCGCGTGCAAAGAGATATTGTGAGAACAGGTAGTTGATGCGTCTGTTTTGACTCGAGTAGGTAGTGCGGGTCGATGTCATCAGTCCGATAGCACCTCCCTTGGGGTTGAGGAAGGCATATTCGCCGAACGACATGGTGGCATTGTCAAACGGACTGATGTCGCACGATACCGTTACCCATACCGGCAGGCGGGGCGAGGTGAGCTGCTCTACATCGTTTTTGCCTATCACCAGTTCGTGCGACAACACGTCGGGGCTACCATGTCCGCTGTAGTTCACCATCAATGCACCCTCGTTGAAGAGTTCGAGCAGTCGCTTGCGCACGGTAGGGTAGCTATTTCCGGTCGATGTCACCTCCATCGGGTAAGCATCCCAGTAGATGCGCTTCACCATATAGTCGGGGTAGTTGGCTTCGAGCATACGTGCCACGCGCTCGGCATCGTCCATATGCTGGTTGTTGTCGCCGTCGTCGCCCAGCATGAGGATGTGGTTCTTCCATGCTCCGGCATCGGCATTGTCCATGTAGGCTACCACCTTATCCACAGCATCGCGTGCTTGCGTCGCGGTAGTCACGGGGAAGCGGCCTACACCTATGTCTACCTTGTCGTAGAGCAGACGGTCGCCTTCGCCCTCGTCGAGCAATCCGAAGTAGTCCTCCATCACATACGATGAGGTAGCGCTGAATGAGCTCACCGCCTCGAAGCACAGTAGGTAGTCGTCGGGTGACTTTCCCTGCCATGCCGATGATAGCATGCGGTTGTCCCAGGCGCCGTCTCCAAAGAGCAGTAGGTATTTGGGAGCGTCGTCCAGGGTCTCGGCGCGGTCGTATAACATCTTCATGTAGCGGCGATAGGCAGTGGCATCGGGAGTACCCGATGAGAATTCGTTGTATACCTGTTCGGCTGTCACCACCCTTGTGCGCAATCCGCTTCGTGTGCGGTGTGTCTCGGCCAGTCGCTCGGCCTGTGCGGTAAGCTTACCGCTGGTAGGCACTATGATGATATAGTCTGTCGGCCCCGTGGCGTGCAGGTCCTGGTTGTCCACCTTACCCACCTCCTCGGGTGTGGGGTACGCTGCCCTTGTGTCGAAAGCGATGTATACATCGCCGCGCTTACCCTCCGCGGTGAAGGTCTGTGAACCTTCGTCGTAGGGTATCTCCTCTATGGCGGCAGCATCTGTCACGCGCCATACGGCAACCTTTCCCTTGCTCGTGAGCGCATCTACGGCATAGGTGTAGGTGCCAGCACTGGTAGCATAGATGGGTGTGTTCAGTCCGATGAGGCGTGTGTAGTTGAGTCGCAGGTAGTCGAGTCGGCCCGATATGCCCGTGCCTCTATTGTGTGTAAGCGTAATTGTCACCACTCCGTTGGAGGCGAACGCCTTTGCCTTGTAGCTACGTGTTGCTGCTGTAGCCTCCGTGTGTGCGCCTATGGGGCTCAGTGTCATGTTGCCTGCGGTAGTGCTGTCGATGGCTACTGACACCGAGGAACTGCTCTTGCCGTTGTGGCTGAAGCATACGTCGAGTGTGACCTCGTTCCTGGAGCCAAGGATATTGCTTACCTGCAGAGGGTATTGGCGGCGGTTGCTTGTGGCAAAGTCGTAGCTCTCCACTAATTGTCGTCCTCCATGAAACCATGCGTAGTCATCCACCTCGTGCAAGGTGTAGGCGGGGGTGGTAGCGATGGTGGCACGTGCCTCAGCGTATGGGCTTCCGTATGTAGCGTGGCCCTCCGCCTTGGTCGTCTCTTCTCCTTGGGGCAGAGTGGGAGAGTCCCCTTCCGTCAAGAAGTAGTATCCGTAGTCAGAGTAGGGGTTGCGTGTGTGAGCAAAGGTGTTGTCACTCTCCAATGTCCATTGTATGGGACCTCGTGCGTAGAAGAGGAGTCTTTGGTTGTCGGTGTGGTATAGGGGCACTTCGCACAAGTCGTCAATCCATGTGTGGATGTCGCTCTCGGCAAGCATATGTCCGCCATATCCATATAGGCGCACCTTGGAGGGGTCGCTGAATCCCATGCCCTTGATCTGTGCGTGGGTGAGCATATGTATGCCATTGTCGGCAACGCGGAACTTCACCCAGTGCCCTTGGCTCAATAGCGAGTTGTGAGCAGCCGGCTGCGCCTGCGCCTCAAGGTAGGACCGTTGGACTTGTTGGTTGGTGGTCACCTTCAGAGCAAAGTTCTCGATGCGCTGGTACTTGCCGTCGCGCCATATGATGGGTGTGAACGATATGTCGAGTTGTGCCCGCTTGGCGCTGATGCCCCTGTGCACCTCTATCACGGGCCATTCGGGCAGTCCCTTTTCGGCGGGCAGGCCATAGCGCTTCACCTCTTCCGATGTAAGGGGCTTCAGTTCGGGGTATTCGATGGCTACATCGTAGCTACGCCCCTGGTGGTCATATCCCAGGTCGATGCTATGCGTATAGGTGGGTGCGATGGAGTCTTGCGAGTAGCTTTCCCAGTCTACCTCCCATTCGCTCTGTGCCTTCAAGGGCAGCAAGGCAAGCGCCAGTAGGCATGATAGTATGTAGTGTCGTTTCTTCAACGGAGATTCACATTATAATATTTATATTATTTATAACGTGGCGAGTGCCCTTTTATTGTGCCGGAGTGCCCTGATGGCCTGTTTACCTCACGTTGAATGCCAGCACCTTCTCTCCTTCGAGGTATCCCTCTACGTGCTGTCCTATCTGCAAGGGGCCTACGCCTACGGGTGTGCCGGTGAAGATGAGGTCGCCCGTCTTGAGCATGAAGAATTGGCTCACGTAGCTCACCAGTTCGTCAATGCCGAAGAGCATGTCTGCCGTGTGGCCCTGCTGTACGGTGTGTCCGTCGATGTCGAGTCTGAAGCGTATGTTCTGCATGTGGGCAAAGCGCTCTACGGGTACGAATTCGCCCAATACGGCCGAACCGTCAAAACCCTTACAGAGCTCCCAAGGCAATCCTTCGCGGCGGAATCGCTCCTGCATGTCGCGTGCAGTGATGTCTACGCCCACGGTTACGGCATCGTAGTATCGGTGAGCAAAGCGCGGAGCGATGTTCTTGCCCAGCTTGCTGATGCGCACCACCAGTTCGCCCTCGTAGTCGAACCTCTCGGCAAAGTCGGGGATAAAGAAGGGCTTTCCACCCTTGAGCAGTGCGCTGTCGGGTTTCATGAATATCACGGGACTTTCGGGTTTGGTAGCCTTCTCGTCGAGTTCTTTGAGGTGTTCGGCATAGTTCATGCCCACGCATATAATCTTCATGTCAGATGTCGTATTATGGTTTTTCGTTGCAAAAATAGTGAAAATCGTGGAATATACGTACCTTTGCACGCATATATTGCATAAGACGGATTGACTATGGCTAAAAATGATAACGACTGGAAGAGCCGCCTGCAAGTGGTGTACTCTACCAACCCCGACTATAACTACGTGACCGACGAAGAGCCCGAAGTGGAGACCCTCCCCAAAGCCCAGCAGAAGCTACGTGTGCAGATGGAGAAGAACCATCGGGGTGGCAAGGTGGTGACCATCGTGCGCGGTTTCATTGGCACCGACGACGACCTCAAGGCATTGGCCAAGCTCCTCAAGACACGCTGCGGCGTGGGTGGCTCGGCCAAGGATGGTGAAATCATTGTTCAGGGCGACTTCAAGCCCAAGGTGGTAGAACTCCTCATCAAGGAGGGATACACGGGTACGAAGTAAGGCCTTCCTCTTTTACATCTTCAGATAAAACGCCTCCACCAGCTTGCGGTATTCGGGCGTGTGGCAGCGCTGGGCATCTTGTATGCATAGCACCTCGGGTGTGTGTGCCGCTCCCTGGCGTGTGAAAGCCATCAGTATGCGCTTGGGCTTGGCTCCCTCGTAGGGGCACACGATGGTTTGCCGCGTAGCAAACAGTCCGTGACAAGCCGCGCTCACCGTCATATCTGTAGCCCGATCGTAGGGTATCACCACCGACAACTCCCCCTCGGCACTGAGCAGGCGTGCCGCACTGCGTGCCAGTTCGTCAAAGCTGAGCGTGTCTGTGTGGCGTGCCATCGTGCGTTGCGCATCGGGGCACTTCAGCGAGTTCTCAAAGAAGGGAGGGTTGCATACGATAGCATCGTAGCGGGCGCTCTGCTCATCGCTCCACCTCTTGGCATCGGCCTTTACCATAAGTATGCGTTTGCTCCAGGGCGAGCGTGCCGCATTTTCGGTCGCTTGCGCTACGGCCTCTTCGTCGAGGTCGATACCCACTATATGGGCTTTGCTGCGCTGTGCAGCCATGAGGGCTACCAGTCCCGTGCCCGTGCCTATGTCGAGTATGCGGTGGCAGTGTCCCAGGTGTTCTACGCGCGCCCAGGCTCCGAGCAGCACCCCATCGGTGCCCACCTTCATGGCGCATCGGTCTTGATGTATGGTAAATTGTTTGAATGTAAACATAGGCTTGAGGATGTGATAGTTGGGTGTTAATCTGGTTAAACAAGTTGGCGGTCTTCTTTAAAAACGAAGAAGGTCGTCATCCCGACGACCAATCTTCTTACTTTAAAAATCTAATACCATGAAAAACACAGTGCAAAGGTAGCCCATTATTGCGAAAGTGCAAGCACGGAAGTCCGATAAGTGTGTAAATTACACTCCAATTCCTCTTTTTTCTCTCTTCTTCCGTGTAGCGATAGTCGGGATGCCAAGTAGGGCTTACATTTTTTGCGAAAATGGGGGCTGTGCGGTTTGAGTCTTTAGGTCGCTTTATCGAACTTTCTCACCCTCAACAATGCAAGTAAGTTTTCATTGTTTTCGTTTAATCGATTTTTTGCATTATTTTTAATCTGCTGCACAGCTTGAAATTAGGCGGCGCTTCGGAAATGTTCAAATAAATTTGATATTTCTCTCAGCTTGCACTAATTTTGCACTCTAATTGGCTTATTAGGCCACGATGACAGATTATGATAAAGAGCAAACTATATTTTGATACGAACGAACCGATGGAGACGGAACACTCTATCTCGCTCATTGCCGACTATGATGGCAACGAGGAAAACTTGTTTGACAATCCACTTGACCCTGTGATCCCCATACTGCCACTGCGCAATATGGTGCTGTTTCCGGGCATCGTGCTCCCCGTATCGGTAGGTCGCAAGAGTTCGCTACGCCTTGTCAAGGATGCCTTCAAGCATGAGCGTCCGCTGGGCGTATTCTGCCAGCGCTCACCCGAGACTGAGGATCCTCAGCAGAAGGACCTCTACGAGACGGGTACGGCAGCGCGTGTGGTGCGCATCTTCGAGATGCCCGACCAAACCACTACGGTCATCCTCCAGGGTATGCAGCGCTTGCAGCTCACCAACGTGGTGTCGTCGCGCCCCTATCTCTCGGGCGAGGTGGTGTCGCTCACCGAGGTGCTCCCCAAGCGTGGCAACCGCGAGTTTAAGGCCATCGTCGACAACTGCAAGGACCTCGCCGTGCGCTTCATCAAGACCTCCGAGGATATGCAGCCCGATGCGGCATTTGCCATCAAGAACATCTCCAACGGTATGTTCCTGGTCAACTTCGTCAGTTCGAACCTCCCCTTCGATGTGAAGGAGAAGATGCAGCTCCTGCAAGAGGAGTCGCTCCAAGAGCGTGCTACCCGCCTGCTCTCGATCCTCAATCGGGAGGTGCAGCTTGCCGACCTCAAGGCCAGCATTCAGATGCGCACCCGTGAGGACCTCGACCAGCAGCAGCGCGAATACTTCCTGCAGCAGCAGTTGAAGAATATCCAGGACGAGCTGGGCGGCAGCGTGCAGGATCAGGACATCAATGAGTTGCGCGGCAAGGCTGCCAAGAAGCTATGGAGCAAGGAGGTGGCCGACACCTTCGAGAAGGAGGTGATGAAGCTCGAACGCATCAATCCCCAGTCGCCCGACTACAACGTACAGCTCAACTACTTGCAGGTGATGCTCAGCCTCCCTTGGGGCGAGTATACCACCGATAACCTCGATATGCAGAACGCCCGCCGTGTGCTCGACCGTGACCACTACGGCTTGGAGAAGGTCAAGGAGCGCATCCTCGAACACCTTGCCGTGCTCAAGATGCGTGGCGACCTCAAGTCGCCCATCCTCTGCCTCTATGGCCCTCCCGGAGTGGGTAAGACCTCGCTGGGCCGCTCCATCGCCACTGCGCTGAAGCGCCAGTATGTGCGCATCTCGCTGGGCGGTTTGCACGATGAGGCCGAGATCCGTGGTCACCGCAAGACCTACATAGGCGCCATGCCCGGCCGCATCATCAAGAGCTTGGCCAAGGCTGGTTCATCGAACCCCGTGTTCATCCTCGACGAAATCGACAAGGTGTCACAGGCCAACCATAATGGCGACCCCTCATCGGCGCTGCTCGAGGTGCTCGACCCCGAGCAGAACAACGCCTTCCACGACAACTTCCTCGACGTGGACTACGACCTCTCCAACGTGATGTTTATCGCCACGGCCAACAACATAGGCAACATCCCCGCCCCTCTGCTCGACCGCATGGAACTCATTGAGGTGAGCGGCTACCTGGCCGAGGAGAAGGTGGAGATAGCGCGCCGCCACCTCGTGCCCAAGCAGGAGGAGGCCAACGGTATCAAGAAGCGCGAGATCAAGATCGACAAGAAGGCCCTCGAAGCCATCGTGGAGAACTACACCCGCGAGTCGGGCGTGCGCGAACTGGATAAGAAGATTGGCAAGATCTACCGCCGCCTGGCATGCAGCTATGCCACCAACGGCTACTATAGCCATACCACTGTGAAGGCAGCCGACCTGCGTGAACTGCTCGGTGTGCAAGAGTACTCGCGCGACCGCTACCAGGGCAACGAGTATGCCGGTGTGGTGACCGGACTGGCATGGACCGCCGTAGGAGGCGAGATACTCTTCGTAGAGACCAGCCTCAGCCGCGGCAAGGGCAGCAAGCTCACCCTCACGGGTAACCTGGGCGACGTCATGAAGGAGTCGGCCATGCTCGCCCTCGAGTACATCAAGGCTCATGCCTCGCTGCTCGACATCAACTACGAGGTGTTCGACAACTGGAACATCCACATCCACGTGCCCGAAGGCGCAGTGCCCAAGGATGGCCCCTCGGCAGGCATCACCATGGCCACCTCGCTGGCATCGGCGCTCACCCAACGCAAGGTGAAGGCCAACCTCGCCATGACCGGCGAGATCAGTCTGCGCGGCAAGGTGCTCCCCGTGGGCGGCATCAAGGAGAAGATCCTCGCGGCCAAGCGTGCCGGCATCAAGGAGATCATCCTCTGCGAGGAGAACCGTCGCAACATCGAGGAGATCCCCGAGATGTACCTCAAGGGACTCACCTTCCACTTCGTGACCGATGTGAAAGAGGTGTGGGAGATAGCCCTGCTCAAGGAGAAGGTGGCTCACCCCATGAGCTTTACAATTGACAAGTGACAATTAACAATTCACAATTGACAATTAGTCATCCGGAAGGCTCATTGACTTCAGCCCCTACGGGCGTCGACCTCCGGTTCATCATTAAACATTCATCATTCAGCATTAAAAAAACATGCTTACATTCCAACTCCAACATACCGACCCCAAGACGGGTGCCCGTGCCGGACTCATCACTACCGACCACGGACAGATCGAGACCCCCATCTTCATGCCCGTGGGCACGCTTGGCTCTGTCAAGGGCGTGCACCTCACCGAGCTGAAGGACGACATCAAGGCACAGATCATCCTGGGCAACACCTACCACCTCTACCTGCGTCCCGGCCTGGAGGTGATAGAGAAGGCCGGCGGTCTGCATAAGTTCAATGGCTTCGACCGCCCCATGCTCACCGATAGCGGCGGCTTCCAGGTGTTCTCCCTCTCGGGCATCCGCAAGATGAGAGAAGAGGGCGTCGAGTTCCGCTCACACATCGACGGTTCCAAGCACCTGTTCACCCCCGAGGGCGTGATGGACATCGAGCGCACCATCGGAGCCGACATCATGATGGCCTTCGACGAGTGCACCCCCGGCGATGCCGACTACCAGTATGCCAAGAAGTCGATGCAGCTCACCCACCGCTGGCTCGACCGCTGCCTTGCCCGCTTCAACGCTACCGAGCCCAAGTATGGCTACCATCAGGCACTGTTCCCCATCGTGCAGGGTTGCGTATACCCCGACCTTCGCCGCCAGTCGGCCGAGTTTGTCGCCTCCAAGGGTGCCGAGGGCAATGCCATTGGCGGATTGGCCGTAGGTGAGCCCACCGAGAAGATGTACGAGATGATCGAGGTGGTCAACGAGATACTCCCCACCGACAAGCCCCGCTACCTCATGGGAGTGGGCACCCCGATGAACCTGCTCGAGGCCATCGAGCGCGGTGTCGATATGTTTGACTGCGTCATGCCCACCCGCAACGGCCGCAACGGCATGCTCTTCACCAAGGATGGCATCATCAACATGAAGAACAAGAAGTGGGAGATGGACTTCTCGCCCATCGAGGCCGATGGCGCCTCCGTGGTCGACACGCTCTACACCAAGGCCTACCTACGCCACCTCTTCCACGCTCAGGAGTTGCTGGCCATGCAGATAGCCTCCATCCACAACCTCGCCTTCTACCTATGGCTCGTGGGTGAGGCTCGCAAGCACATCCTCGCTGGCGACTTCGCCACCTGGAAGCCCATGATGGTGAAGCGCCTGTCTACCCGCCTGTAAGCGGCAAACTCCATATCCTCTGCCTCTCGTATGAAGCATCGTATAGCTCAGGCATACGGCAAGATGAAGAAACTGAAGGAAGAGCAGGAATACTATCAGACATTTGTCGACAAGGCACAAAAGGAGCCCGCCCCCTCTCCTATGATGAAAGAGTGCATCGAATATGCCCAATACCGCATCCTTAAGATTACAGAAACACTATTCTTTCAGGGGGAACAATAATACCAATAACACTACGCACAATAAAAATTCAAAAAAACTTCATAGAGAAACTATACATTTGCATAGAAAAAGGGAATATAAGGCAGAGGACATAACTGCACGATGAAAAAAAACAACTATAACAGACGAGCAACAACACCAGACGAGAGCAAAATGATAGGCCGCATCCTCGGTGGACATACCGAGGAGTTCGGAGTGCTGGTCAACCGCTATGCCGAGAGTGTGGTGCGCGTCGTCCGTCGCATCGTTCCCTCGGCAGAGGACGCCGAGGATGTAGCACAAGATACGTTTGTCGCTGCCTTTCAGGATTTGAAGCGCTTCGACTCCGCTCGGGCAAGTTTCAAAAACTGGCTGCTGGGCATTGCCAGCCACATGGCTCTGAAGCGCATACAGGGAAGTGCCGCCTTCTCCTTTGTGTCGATAGACCAAGAGCAATGGGGCGACATGGCCGATGCCGAAGTGGACGAATGGTTGAACGACACCTCCACCCATCGCCTGGCACAGCTCGACAAGGCCGTGAAACGACTGGCCCCCAACGACCAACTGCTGCTCAGCTTCTATTATTACGATGACCTGAGACTGAAAGAGATTGCCGCGATTATGAATTGCACAGACAGCTATCTGCGCTCGCGACTGCAGTGGATTCGTAAGAAACTATGTCAAACCATTAAATCCCTTGAAGAATATGAAGACCAATGACCGTTATGAAGACACAGCCCTGCGTAAGGTGGTGACAAGACAGACCGAAGAGAAGGAGCGTGCAACACTCTCCGACAACTTCGCCAACAGCGTGATGCAACGCATCCAGCACGAGCAGCAAATTGCCGATATTGAACGCCTTACCGTAACAGGCTTTACCCGCTATCGCAAGGTAGCGGCCGTAGCGGCCATCGCCCTCCTTGTCTGCGGTCTGTCGTATGCCGCATGGGAATACATCATCGATTCGCCTCAGCCTCCCATCGAGAATAGGAAAGTAAGCGCAGAGATACCCGACGGCGTGGTCAACTTCAGCAACGTACGCCTCGACAGCATCCTCTATCGCGTAGGGCGCACCTACGACCACGCAGTACGCTTCAATGTAGAAGAGCTGCGCGAGTGGCGCTTCCAGATTACGTGGAACCCTAACAAGCCGCTGACAGAATTCGTGCAACTACTCAACGAATTTGACGGCCTGGACGTAGCGGAGCGTAATGATACGATTGATGTGAGCGCTAAGGGAGGTAAGTGATATGAGACGTTTGGTTATTGTTCTTTTACTTTGTTGCGCCACATTGCATGTCGCAGCACAAAAAGTTAGCGGTTCGTTTAGCGACAAGTCCATCGTTGAGGTATTGGATACGCTCACAGCACAACAATCTGAATATACCATATCGTATGTGCACAACCAACTGGAGGATATTCGCGTAACTGCAAATATCAAGAAGATGGCTTTGCCCAAAGCCGTAGAGCAGCTATGTCAAGGGCATCCTGTAAAGGTAAAAGTTTCGGGTGATGTAATCTTAGTGCAGAAGAAACCTGTAGAAAAAGTCGCCGACACCTACATCTGGACTTCAGTAGAAGATGCCTTCCTGCAGACTCCCCTGTTTGGTGTTCACGTACAGCTACTTTCGGCTGCCGACAGTACCGTGGTAATGGACTCTATGAGAGTCAATCAAATGAAAGATAAGAATGGACGAATCACCGAAGCGCAGATCTTCACGAAGGTAAAATGCGGTAAATATATACTCCACGGCAGACTTGATGGCTACGACGATGGCTGGCTCCCCTTCGAAGCACAAGGGGGCAATGGAGCCAACAAACTCTCGCCGCTACAGCTACGCAAGATGCGCGTCCTCGACCTTGACGAGGTGACAGTGACAGCCACCAAGGTGAAGATGTTCTACAAGGGCGACACCATCGTGTACAATGCCGATGCCTTCAATCTGCCCGAAGGATCTATGCTGGACGAACTGATCCAACAACTCCCGGGCGTAACTATGAATAAGGCCGGTGAGATATTTGTCAATGGCCGCAAGGTGGATGAGCTGCTGCTTGGCGAGCGAAGTTTCTTCCGAGGCAACAGCAAGGTACTCTTGAAGAACCTTCCCTACTATACTGTCAAGACCATCAAGGTGTATGAGCAGCAGAGCGACCTCAATCGCGCATTAGGCTATGATGCGGAACAGAACAAATATGTGATGGACGTAAACCTGAAGGCCGAATACAACCGGGGCGTTATCTCCAATGTGGAACTGGCTGGTGGCACTGAAGGCCGCTATCTGGGTCGTGCTTTCCTGCTTGTTTTTAACGACCCCTACCGCTTCACACTATTGGGTAATGCCAACAATGTGAACGAATCGCGGCAGGTTGGGCAAAGCGGTCACTGGACACCAGCCAGTATGCCACGCTCCTTACTGACAACACGTAGTGTTGCGGGCGAGATGGATTACCAGTCGGGCGATAAGAACAAGAAGAGCAACCTGCTTTTCGAGTACACTTCGACGGAAGACGTGAGCGAGATGCAGCAATACAGTGAACTGTTCCTGGAGGGAAGCACACCGTCTGCCCGCAAGGAGTCTACATCGCTTGCCAAGGCCAACCAACTAAGTGTAAAGGAGCAGTTCACTCTCGTCAAACCCTATTACCTGAAACTTAACGGAGAATTCGGCCACAAAAGCTACTCGGGCAATGCCACCGCGCTGAACGAACAATTCAACGATACGCTACTCACCCGTATGAGTGAAAGCGGATTCAATGAGGGACGCTCGTGGAATGCCCGACTAGAAGGATCTGCGGTATTCAAATTGAGCACAAGCTTCTCCGTCGAGCATAAGGATGAGCGCATGCAAGGAGCTAAAAGATACATTTACGAGAAACCTTTTGCAAATGCACGATACAATGTGGATGATGTGCATCACCGACAGACATCGGGTAATATTCATGCCAGCGAATACTTCAACTGCAAATCCTTTTGGTTGAATATCTTTGAAACTGTCTCTTTCAGCAACGAGTATACGCACGATTATCTGTATCATCCCGATACCCTGCTATTGCCATCCCAACTGGATGCGCTGGAAGCCATTACCGACCGTAATAATTCGTATGACAGCCGTTACCGCAAGTTCAACAGTGAAACTTGGTTTCACTTCCGTTCACTGCCAAAGACGTTGAAAGACAGGCCAAATTCCCCGTATCATCCGCTAACCTTCAATGTTACAGTAAACGCCATGCGCCAGTGGCAGGATTACAAGCGCGGTCCGATTGACACTTTGGCTCGAAGTACGGAATTCCCATATGCAGTAGCCTTTGCCTATAAATATTTCCCCAACAATGAGTATAAAAAGGAGCTGAACTTCCACGTAGGGCACGAGCAGAAAGAGCTCCCTCTTCTCGACCGCATATCCTACCGCGACGATGCCACTCCGCAGATTGTCAAACTCGGCAATCCTGACCTGAGAAGTAGCAGATATACGGATGCCTCATTCAGATTTTATAGTCGTGGCAATGGTACCCATAAGCTGAACCACACATTCAAGAGTCATTTCTTCTACTACCACCGCAGCATAGCACAGTCGGTAGCATATAACCCTGCAAACGGAGTCTATACCTATAAGCCCGTAAACGTGAAAGGAAACTACAACCTCAATACAGCATATGATATATCCTGTTTCTTGGACGAAAAGCGCTATTGGACCTGGCAGATGAATGCCAATGCCGGCTACATCCACTCCATTGACCACACGATGTTTGAGGGAGAGACAGACAGTCACGAGAACATTGTAAATACACTTACACTGAGCGACAACACCTACATACAATACCAGAAGGGCGACCTCAACGTACGTGCTACGGGCGACATCGCTTGGCGTCACAGCGAGGGACGTATGCGCGACTTCACCACCCTCAATGCCTTGGACTTCCGATATGGACTTGCAGCACGCTATACGCTGCCACGCATCAAGACCACACTGTCGGCCGATGGCACTATGTATAGCCGCCGAGGCTATGGCAACGCTCTTCTTAATACAGATGACTTTGTAGTGAACGCATCGGTCAGTCAACCTTTGCTGAAAGGCAAACTCATCGCCCGCCTCGAAGCCTTCGACCTGCTGCACAATCTCTCAGCCACGCAGTATGAGGTCAATGCGCAAGGCCGAACCGAAACATGGTACCGCTCATTACCTCATTACGCAATGCTGCATCTTGTATATAATTGGAACTGGAATCCGAAAAAGTAATTAGTGGGCCACAACTTGTTTGCAACCATGCGCATTGACGAACTTCGCCCCCAAATAGGGGATTTCGCCATGCGCATGGCGTTTTTAGTGAGTAAAAAAGTTTTATTTTTGGCCTGGCAAGGTGCAGCGCTCGCGCTGCAACGATGACGTTAACGTTGACGTTGACTTGCAAGCAACCGGTGGTTGCGGTTAAAGTTGCTACGCAACGGTGAAAGCGTCGTTGACGCGGTTAAGGGCACGCCAACGTGTACGATGCGCTATACCATGGCTCGCCTGAGCGTTTCCGACTGATGAGAGAAACTGTGGAATTTCTTATCGCGCAATGGAAATGATTGGCTCACCAAGAACGGATGAAATTTTGGCAAGGGTGGATAGGGTAAAATTATGCCCTCCACCCAACCATTTAGAAACTGCTGCTTCGGATGTTCCTACACGGTGGGCAAATTCCTTCTGCGATACGCCAAGCTGATGGAGTTTGGCATCTAACTTGTCTGCAATGTCGTATGACCACTCCACTTGTTGCCTAACCTCTTTTGGAGTCTCGTCGAGGACCTGTTGGAAGAGGTTCATACCTTCAATGTCTTGTTTCATAAGTCATATTCTTTATCGTTAGTACCAATTATCTCAGTTTTCTCTATACGTACAACTCCGCTTTTAATGTCGGCTCGTAACAGTTCGTCAAGTTTCTGTAGGCTGATGACATATCCATTGAGGTCGTCGTCTTCTTCGTATGTTTTTGTGCTCTTTACGCCACCATTGCCAACAATCAGCACGCTATCAGACATTCGTAGGCAATACAAACGCAAGCCACTGCGGAATATGGGCAGTGCAACCAAGTTGTCACGCATCTTGCCCTCGTTCCTGAATTTCCTTTCGGCAAATCCGTTCTTCAGCATCAGATCTATTTGATTGAGAATTATTCTCAAATCGTTTTGACGTGTAGCATCATTACGAAATTTGCTGATAAACTTAGCAAATTCAGATTGATTCTCACCTTCAAATATAATAGTGAATAACCCTGCATTCTCTGTTTGCTGCAATGATTGGATGGTTGCTTTTGCCATAGTATTACTTGTTCTTGCTCTTTGTACTGCAAATGTAATACTTTTTTCTTATAAAATTATCTTTCAAGGTAATTTGTTGCTTTGAGAAGATGTTTTTAACCTTTTTTCTCCCCAATTATCCCCCATTTGTACCCCGTGAGTTATTTTCTTGGTCATGCACACGGCAGATTGGCTTACTTCGCAACGATGACGAAGACGAAAACGCAAACTTGCAGCAAAGCTGCGGGTGAAAGCAACCGGTGGTTGCGGGGAAAGTTGCTTCGCAACGGTTAAAGCGTCGTTGACGCGGTTAAAGTCACTGCGTGGCGGTGAAAGGAACTGAAAACGATGACAAAAACGAAAACAAAAATAAAGCAAGCCGAACCAAACAAAAAATGGTAGGTAGTGAAGATTCCGATTAAAGAGGATATTTTCTCTGAACGAGCCTTAGAAATGTAACTTCCACCGCGGTGGCGCGAAAGTGTCACCGCGGTGGAAGCAAGACGCCACCGCGGTGGCGGAATCACGTCACCGCGGTGACAGGAATTTTTTCAAGTCTGCACCAGGGGAAACGCATTATAAAAAAGTTATAATATACTTGATAATTCACACACAAACAGCTCTTTTCACGACAAACAATGGATCTTCACGCAGAATATGAATATAAATTTCACACAGAAAGCACGGAAAGCACAGAAATGCAAGTGGCTACGCCCTTGCAGGACGGCCAATGCCGAGTGTATGTCTTTAAGTTATTGGACATTGAATAAAAAAACGTCACCGTTAACCATTGCAAGGCTACTTTAATCCCTACGGAAGAGGTTGCGAGCGGTAGTGATGCGACCAATTTCCGTGATTTCTGTGATTTCTGTGCGAGAATTATATGATAGCATCCCGGAGGCCGCACGGGCGCAGCGTCGTACAAGATTGGTGCGTTCCGTGTTTATCAGTTCTATCTGTGCGATGCAAAGGAATCGCGCGCGGTACAGACTTGTACCGAATTTGGTTGAGACTTGCAATGAATGGGTCCTATATATGATTTTTCATTTACCCCTTGGCAGGGGAATTGAAAATTAAAAATTGAAAGTTAAAAATTAAAAATTAAGAATTGCTGGTGGATGATTTCTCTGCCAGGGGTACTGCCAAGGGGTTGGCAGTGAACTATATGCTGAGAATCAGAAGGATTGACGTGATATTTGCTGCCAATGCCAGGGGGTAAACGTAAATTATTATGTGTGGCGCTTTAGTCGCCTTGCACTAATTTTAATCAGCTTCGCTGCTTGAAATTAGGCGGCGCTTCGGAAATATCCAAATAAATTTGATATTTCTCTCAGCTTGCACTATCTTTAATCAGCTTCGCTGCTTGAAATTAGGCTGCGGCTCAGGAAAACTCAAATAAATTTGGTTTTCCGTTCGCCTTGCACTAATTTTGTACCTTGAAATAAAAGTAGACATGAAGAAGCAGGTAAAAGATAGATTTCTGACAAGGCTCGATAGGTACATCATTGCGAAGTTCCTGGGGCACTATTTCTTCTCTATCGCTCTGATTATCTCTATCGCTGTGGTGTTTGACTACAACGAACATATCGATAAGTTTGTGGCCAACGAGGCGCCGTGGAGTGCCATCATCTTTGACTATTACCTCAACTTCATCCCTTACTTCTCGAACCTCTTCAGTCCGCTCTTCGTATTCATCGCGGTGATATTCTTCACCTCGAAGCTGGCCGAAAACTCGGAGATTATCGCCATGTTTTCTACCGGTACGAGTCTGCACCGACTGCTGAGGCCCTACATGCTGTCGGCCCTGCTCATCGCGGTGCTCACCTACGGACTGGGTGCCTACGTCATCCCCAAGGGGAACGTGGTGAGGCTCGAGTTTGAGAACGTGTACAAGAAAAAGAAGAAGGTGGAGAACGCGCGCAACATACAGATGGAGGTGGAGCCGGGGGTGATAGCCTACATTGAGCGTTTTGAGAGTAGCAACAATACGGCTTACCGATTCTCGCTGGACCGCTTCGAGGGCAACTCGATGAAGTCGCACTTCACGGCCCGCACGCTGGTGTATCAGGGCGACAAGGAGCACCCGCACCGCTGGAAGGCCAAGAACTGGCAACACCGCATCATAGCCGACTCGAGCGAGGTGATCACCAGCGGTCTGCAGATGGATACCATCGTGCAGGTGGAGCCCTACGACCTGCTCATCACCAAGAACCAGCAGGAGACGCTCACCTCACCCGAGCTGAAACAATACATTGACAAGCAGCGCCGCCGTGGCATTGCCAATATCAAGGAGTTTGAACTGGAGTATCACAAGCGCATAGCGACCTCGTTTGCGTCGTTCATCCTCACACTCATCGGTCTGTCGCTGTCGGTGAAGAAGGTGAAGGGGGGCATGGGTCTCAACCTCGGTATAGGCATCGGACTGAGCTTCGGATATATCGTGTTTCAGACCATTTCGTCGACCTTTGCCGTGAATGGCAACATGCCGCCCATAGTGGCTGTGTGGATACCCAATATCGTCTTCCTCATCGTGGGCATATACCTGTATTGGAAGGCTCCGAAGTGAGGCCCCTCCTAGCCTCCCCAAGGGGAGGTAACAAAGATTTAACTGAACAAAAAAATATAAAAACTACTAAAAACCACAGTTCCACAAGTCCTCCCCCTGGGGAGGATTTAGGTGGGGCCTCATAAAAAGACATGGATTTCTACGATCTTGACCTCAATGATGATGTGCTCGACGCACTCGACGCAATGAACTTTACCACCTGTACGCCGATACAGGAACACACCATACCGCCCCTGCTCGAGGGTCACGACCTTATTGGCGTGGCGCAGACGGGTACGGGCAAGACGGCTGCCTACCTGCTGCCCATACTGAGCATGCTGAGCGACGGTGGTTTCCCCACGGATGCCATCAACTGCGTCATCATGTCGCCCACCCGCGAGCTGGCACAGCAGATTGACCAGGCCATGGAGGGATTCTCATACTATGTGCCGGTGAGCAGCGTGGCCGTATATGGTGGCAACGATGGCATACGCTACGAGCAGGAGCGCCGCGGACTTGCGCTGGGTGCCGATGTGGTGATAGCTACGCCGGGCCGCCTCATCAGTCACATCTCGTTGGGCAATGTGGACCTGTCGCGCACCTCGTTCTTCATCCTCGATGAGGCCGACCGCATGCTCGACATGGGTTTCTACGACGACATCATGCAGATCGTGAAGCAGCTGCCCGAGAACCGACAGACCATCATGTTCTCGGCTACCATGCCCGACAAGATACAGAAGCTGGCGGCTACCATCTTGCGCAACCCCGTGGAGGTGAAGCTCGCCGTGAGCAAGCCTGCCGAGAAGATTGTGCAGACGGCCTATGTGTGCTACGAGGTGCAGAAGATGGGTATCATCAAGAGCCTGTTTCGCGACACGAAGCCCGAGCGCGTGATCGTGTTCTCGTCATCGAAGCTCAAGGTGAAGGAGGTGACTGCTGCCTTCCGCCGCATGAAGCTCAACGTGGGCGAGATGCATAGCGACCTTGACCAGGCACAGCGCGATGCCGTGATGCGCGAGTTTAAGAGCGGACGCATCGATATCCTCGTGGCTACTGACATCGTATCGCGCGGTATCGACATTGACGACATCCGCCTGGTGATCAACTACGATGTGCCGCGCGACTGCGAGGACTATGTGCACCGTATCGGACGTACGGCACGTGCCGGTGCCGAGGGCTGCGCCATCACCTTCGTGTCGGTGGATGATCAGTCCCGCTTCGCTGCCATCGAGGAGTTTATCGAGCGCGACGTGTTTAAGCTCCCCGTACCCGAAGAGCTGGGCGAGGCTCCGGCCTATGAGCCCAAGAAGAGTAGCGGCAAGGGCGGCAAGGGCCGTGGCAGAGGTTCCCGTCGAGGTGGCAAGGGCCGTAGCACCAACCAGGGAGGCAAGAACCACCGCGGTGGCAAGAAACGCAAAGGCGGTGAGGCAAATGTTAATAAATGTGGAAAATAGGAGGCTGTTGTAATAAATTTTGTAAAACGGCAAGCTGGTGTCTGGCTTTTTCACTATTTTTGCACGATAATGTAGTAAACAAATAATATAACAGATATGAAGAAACTGATATCTTTGCTTTGTGCCTTGATGGCCTTGCAAACCGTGGGCGCTCAAACCGCTGACCCTGTGGTGATGACCGTGAATGGGGTGGACGTGACCCGTTCGGAGTTTGAGTACTCGTTCAACAAGAACAATACCGACTTGGTGGTGGACAAGAAGTCGCTCGATGAATACGTGGAGCTGTTTGTAAACTACAAACTCAAGGTGGCTGCTGCGCTGGATGCTCAGCTCGACACCATGGAGACCTTCAAGAAGGAGGTGGCCGACTATCGCTCACAGCAGGCCGAGGAGTACTTGGTGGACAATGACTTCATCGAGAAGGAGGCACGCAACACCTACCAGCAGACGGCTGAGCGCATCGGTCCCGACGGACAGTTTAAGGCGGCTCACATCCTCATCCGTCTGACTCAGCAGGCTACTCCCAAGGAGCAGGCGCAGGCAAAGGTGCGTATCGACTCTATCTATGCGGCGCTGAAGGGTGGGGCCGACTTCGCTGAGCTGGCTAAGACCCTGTCTGAGGATCCCGGTACGGCACGCGAGGGTGGCATGCTGCCCTGGCTCACACGCGGACAGCTGCTCAAGGAGTTTGAGGTGGCTGCCTTGGCTCTGCAGCCCGGTGAGATGAGCGCGCCCGTGTTGTCGCCCGTGGGATACCACATCATCTATATGAGCGAGCGCAAGCCGTTTGAACCCTATGAGTTTCACCGTGCTTCCATCATCCAGTTCTTGGAGCAGCGCGGCATACGTGCGCATGCCAAGCGCATGATGGGACAGAAGTTGGCCGCTCAGATGGGCAATGTGACTCCCGAAGAGGCATTGGCAAAGGCTGAACTGGAGCTCGATGCCCAGTACCCCGAGTTTGGATTCCTGATGAAGGAGTTCTACGAGGGCTCGCTGCTCTATGAGATCAGCACACGCGAGGTATGGAACAAGGCCGCCGAGGATACGGAAGGACTGGAGAAGTACTTCAAGAAGAATAAGAAGAACTACAACTATGAGGAGCCCGTATACCGCGGACTCGTGGTGCACTGCGTGTCTGACGACGTGCTGAAGAAGGTGCAGAAGTTGGTGAAGAAGCAGCCACAGAAGGAGTGGGTGAAGGTGATTCGCGAAGCCTTCAATAGCGACTCGCTCATCCAGGTGAAGATGGTGCGCGGACCCTTCAAGGCGACACAGAACGTGTTTGCCGACTACTACGCCTTTGAGCAGGGCGAGCGCCCCGATACGGTGCCTGGATTCCCCGTGACAAGTGTGATAGGTAAGATGCAGAAGAAGGGACCGGACAGCTACGAGGATGTGCGCGGACCGGTGACTGCCGACTATCAGAACCACTTGGAGCAGTTGTGGGTGAAGGAGTTGCGCAAGCGCTATGCCGTGACGCTCTACCCCGAGGCATTGGAGACGGTAAACAAACACTAAAAAAAATATAGGTAACGTGATGAGATATTGCAGACAAGGCATACCCTTCGTGGTATGGATGCTGGTGGGCGTGTGGACCATGGTGGCCTGCCAGGAACCGACAGAGCATGGTGGAAAGACTCCGCTCGTGCAGGTGGAGGACCAATATCTCTATGCCGAGGACGTGGCCAAGGTGTTGCCCTTCGGACTGAGCGCTGCTGACAGTGCTGCCTTCATGAAGGACTATCTGCGCAAGTGGGCCGAGGAGCAGACACTATACAAGCAGGCCGAGCGCAACGTGACGAACAACGAGCGCATCAATCAGCTGGTGGAGGAGTATCGCCGCTCGCTCATACTGAACGACTACGAGAAGCTGCTGATACAGCAGCAGATGAGCGAGGTGTTGCCCGAAGAGGACCTGCAGCGATACTACGATGGGCATAAGGAGTTCTTTGTGCTGGATGAGGCTGTGGTGAAGGGCGTATTCTTGAAGGTGCCGGTGGGCTCGCCCGACCTGAAGGAGCTGAAGAAGTGGTATAAGGACAACTCGGAAGCAACACTGGAGAAGCTGGATAAGTATGCTTTCCGCCATGCGGTAATCTATGAATATTTCTATGACCAATGGTTGCCCATCTCTGAACTGGAGGGTAAGGTGATTGTTAATCTGGAGGAGCTGAGCGCCAGCTTCGAGAAGCAACGCAACATCGAGATTGAAGATGAGGCCTACTGCTATCTGCTGCATGTGGAGGAGTATAAGCTCAAAGGTGAGGTGAAACCGTATGACTTGGCTCGCTATGAGATTGTTGACCTGCTGTCGAACGCCCATCGCGTGGAGTTCATGCAGAAGGTGAAAGGTGATTTGTATAATAAGGCTCTGGATAGGGGCAGAATAATATATTATTAAGAATATGAAACAGTATAAACTATGGGTGGCCCTCTGCACTGTGCTGATGGCTGTGCCTGCGGTGTCGCAAGATAATGTAATCGACGAAGTGGTATGGGTAGTGGGCGATGAGGCTATCCTCAAGTCTGACGTGGAGGAGTCGAGATTGTACTTCATGATGTCAGGACAGAAGATGGAGGGAAATCCCTACTGCGTGATCCCCGAGCAGTTGGCCATTCAGAAGCTCTTCCTGCACCAGGCGGCCATTGATAGCGTAGAGGTGAGCGACCAGGAGGCTATCAACGAGGTGGAGCGCGAGATGAATATGCGCATCAGTCAGATTGGCTCGAAGGAGAAGATGGAGGAGTACTTCGGTAAGACCTCGACTCAGATCCGTGAGGAGCTGCGCGAGACCGTGCGCGACCGTATGATTGTGGAGCGCATGCAGCAGAAGTTGTTGGGCGATATACGACTCACCCCGGCGGAGATCCGCAAGGGCTACGCGCAGATGAGCAGTGAGGAGATTCCCTTCGTACCTACACAGGTGGAGGTGCAGATTATCACGCAGCAGCCCGAGATTCCGCAAGAGGAGATTGAGCGCGTGAAGGCCGAACTGCGCGACTATACGGAGCGCGTAAACAGTGGTGAGGCGCAGTTCTCTACCTTGGCGGTATTCTATTCGCAGGACCCGCTGTCGGCACGTCGTGGTGGCGAGCTCGATGCGTTTGGTCGTGGTGAGATGGTGCCCGAGTTCTCGGCCGTAGCCTTCAATATGACCGAGCCGAACAAGGTATCTAAAATTGTGGAGACGGAGTTTGGATTCCATATCATACAGCTCATCGAGAAGCGTGGCGACCGCGTGAGAGCACGTCATATCTTGCGTAAGCCGGAGGTGCCCATCGAGAGCTTGAACGCTTCGATGCACTATCTCGACTCATTGGCTGGTGAGATACGCAGCGGCAAAATCTCGTTTAACGATGCGGTGGCATTCTCTGCCGATAAGAATACGCGCAAG
Source organism: Bacteroidaceae bacterium (assembly GCA_017557005.1). Taxonomy (GTDB): domain Bacteria; phylum Bacteroidota; class Bacteroidia; order Bacteroidales; family Bacteroidaceae; genus UBA1189. The sequence goes on from JAFZFZ010000063.1 coordinate 24,884, forward strand.
AACTTCGGTCTGATGAGCAATGACCAGACTCTCTCATCGCGCTTCGAACTGCAGGACCTGCCTCAGGAGGTGGCAAAGGTGGTGTATGAGATGGAGGTGGACGAGGTGTCGGCACCCTTCATGATGATTGACCCCAAGACAGGTAAGGATATCTGTGCCATCGTGAAGCTGAAAAACCGCATCGAAGGCCATAAGGCGACTCCTACCGAGGACTTCCAGGTAATCAAGGAGGTGATGGAGGGCAAAATGCGCCAGGAGAAGCTGGAGGCATGGATCAAGGAGAAGCAGAAGACGACGTATGTGCGCATCAATGAGAATTGGCGCGACTGCGAATTCATGTATCCCGGTTGGGGACAAAACTAATCGGCATTGGGGACGAAAGGGACGATAGGTATGCAGTGGCGTAGATGGGTGCTGGTGTGCTTGATGGGTGTTGGTATGTGCTACATGGCTGTGGCGCAGAAGACACTGCAGGGTGGCAAGCCTCAACGCGTGGTGCCGCAGGAACTGAAGCTCGATACGGTGAAGCCGGCCTTCCGTGAGGTGGCTACTCAGCAGCCTCTGCTGAAGGAGCATGACCCGCGTAAGCTGGAAGCGCCGACAAAGTTGGTGGCACCCACGCAGAGCGCAAAGGCCAAGGAGGCTGCGGTGGACTCTACGGCAAGCCGTGTGAGACGACGCAATGTGGAGGCTGCGGACAAGGAGACTGCCTATAACGATACGCTGAGGGCTGAACCTAATGACTCGACGAAGGAGCGATATGTGTATCTGCTGCATGCCGATGAGACTCGCTATAATCAGATGATAAATCCGGATGCGCAGATTCTTGTAGGCGATGTGGTGTTTCGTCACGATAGCATGTATATGTATTGCGACTCGGCCCTCTTCTATGAGCAGTCCAACTCGCTCGATGCGTATGGCAATGTGCGTATGAATCAGGGTGATACCTTGCTGCTCTTTGGCGACAGACTCCACTACAACGGCGATGAGATGTTGGCCAAGATACGTGAGAACGTGGTGATGATTGACAATGAGATGACACTCACTACGGATAGTCTGAACTATGACCGCACCATTAACCTGGGATACTACTTCAATTGGGGTACGGTGGAGGATACGCTCAATGTGCTCACCTCGGAGTGGGGCGAATATGATACGCAGACGAATGATGCCATATTCAACTATGAGGTGACGCTGACCAACCCGAATTTTGTGCTCACGTCAGATACCTTGCTATACAATACGAGGACGCAGATTGCAACAATCGTGGGTCCATCGAATATCGATAGCGATAGCAATAATATATACTCGACCTTGGGACGCTACTATACGGCAGATGAGCATGCCGAACTGCTGAACCGCTCTGTGCTGACGAGTGGTGAGAAGCGTGTCGTGGGTGATAGCTTGTACTATGACCGCAACGAGGGCTATGGCGAGGTGTTTGATAATGTGGTGATGGATGACTATGCCAATAAGATGCGTCTGACGGGCGATTATGTATACTACGATGAGCATGCCGACTCAGCTTATGCTACGCAACGTGCGGTGGCCATCGACTACTCGCAAGGTGACAGCATGTATGTGCATGGCGATACGTTGCGTCTGCTTACCCGCTTCCCCGATACCGATTCGGTGTATCGTATCGTGCAGGCTTTCCATAAGGTGCGTATCTATCGTGATGATGTGCAGGCGGTGTGCGACTCGATGGAGTTCAATGCGCTCGACTCGTGCATGACGATGTATTATGACCCGGTGGTGTGGAACGGACCGCAGCAGATTCTCGGCGAGGTTATCCGTGTATATATGAATGACACGACCGTAGAGTGGGCACACGTGGAGAACCAGGCGCTGATAGTGGAGAAGGTGGGCGCTGAGCACTACAACCAGATTAGCGGACGTGAGGTGAAGGCCTATTTTGTGAATGGAAACATTGATAAGTCTGACGTCATAGGCAATGTGATGGTGGTGTACTACTATAGTGAGGTAGGTGACAGCATCGCTTTCGGCATGAATACGACGGAGTGTAGCTATCTTACGGCTTACATGAAGGAGCGTCAGGTAGATAAGTTGTTTATCAGGGATCAGTCCAACGGTGTGTTCTATCCGATTACGCAGGTTCCGGCAGGTAAGGACCGATTGAGCAATTTTGCGTGGCTCAATAAGTTGCGCCCGATGAGCAAATATGATATTATGGTATGGCGTGGCAAGGAGGAGGACCAGAAGTTGAAGACTACGGCACGCCGTGAGGTGCCATTGCCCTCGTTAAAAGGATTGATGGATACGGAAAAGAAAGAATAATACGATATATGGGAATATTCAATCAACGAAAACCAAGAGGATTTCAGCATCAGTATATTTATGTTGATGAGCGTAAGGAGCGACTCAAAGAGATGGAGGAGCGCGCAAAGCGTGAACTGGGGATGTTGCCAGAGAGAGAGGCAACGGCCGAGGAGCGTATACGTGGTAAGATCGTAGAGCAGACCACGCATGTGAAGCGCAAACAAGAGAATGATGCTCCCATCCCAACCAAGCGATTGATTCTTATCTTGGCTTTGTTGGGTATGATTTTGTATGTCTTGATCAGATGATGCTATGGCAGGAGTGGACTTGATTCATCTGCTGCCCGACTCGGTGGCAAATCAGATTGCAGCCGGTGAGGTGATTCAGCGCCCGGCTTCGGTGGTGAAGGAATTGGTGGAGAACTCTGTCGATGCCGGAGCTACCATTATACAGGTACGTCTGACCGATGCGGGGCGCACAAACATACAGGTGATTGACAATGGACAGGGTATGTCTGATACCGATGCCCGTATGTCGTTCGAACGTCATGCGACCTCGAAAATCACCAATCCCGATGACCTCTTTGCATTGCATACCTTTGGATTCCGTGGCGAGGCATTGGCCTCTATCGCTGCGGTGGCGCAGGTGGAGCTGCGCACTCGACGTGCCGAAGATGAATTGGGCACCGTGATTCATATTGCCGGCTCAAGAATAGAGTCGCAAGAGGTGGAGATGTGTCCCGTAGGTACGAACTTCCAGGTGAAGAACCTCTTCTTCAATGTGCCGGCCCGACGTAAGTTCTTGAAGTCTAATCAGACGGAGCTGAACAATGTGATGGCTGAGCTGGAGCGTGTGGCCTTGGTGCATCCGGAGATTGCTTTCATGCTCTATCATAATGAGGTGGAACTGCTTAATGTGCCCCAAGCAACAATGCGCCAGCGTATACAACATCTGTTTGGAAAGAAATTGGGACAGGAGTTGTTGTCTGTGGAGGTTGATACTACACTCGTGAAGGTGGAGGGCTGTGTGGGCGTTCCGGAGAGTGCACGCAAGAAGGGGGCTCATTGCTTCTTCTTCGTCAACGGACGTTATATGCGTCATCCCTATTTCCATAAGGCAGTGATGGAGGCATATGCTCATCTGATACCTTCGGGCGAACAGGTGCCTTATTTCTTGTACTTTACGGTAGAGCCCTCTCGTATCGATGTGAATATACATCCGACGAAGACGGAGATAAAATTTGAAGACGAACAGGCTATCTGGCAGATTCTGATGGCTTCGGTGCGTGAGGTGCTGGGACGTAGCAATATGGCGCCTTCGATCGATTTTGATGTGGCCGACTGTCCGGATATACCCGTGGCTTCGATGGGCTCGATGCCTTTGCCGCCCAAGCCTACGGTGGATGGAAGCTATAACCCATTCAAGCAGCAGGAGACTCCTACTTATCAGCGCCCCTCATTTAATTGGGAGGAATTGTATAGGGGAGTGGAGGGCTCTGCTGTAGGACGTGAAATACGCTTTGAGGATACAACGCCTATGGATGACTTGTTGTGGGGCGAGATGCCAATCTGCAAGGAGTCATCCGTGGAGGAGAAAGAGGAGGATGTGTTGCTGGCTCCTGCACCGCAAGAGAAGAACACAGATTACTATCAGTTTAAGGGACGCTATATCGTCACCTCGATGAAATCGGGGTTGATGATGGTCGACCAGCATAGAGCCCATGTGCGTGTGCTTTATCAGCGTTATCTGACGCAACTGAGCGAGCATCATAGTGCGTCGCAGGGATTGCTTTTCCCCGAGATGTTGACCTTGCCCATGAAGCATGCAGTAATGATGGAGGGCTTGCTCGATGATTTCGCAAGCTTAGGATTTGACATCTCTAACATGGGAGGTGGCTCCTTTGCTATACAGGGTGTCCCGGTAGGTATTGAGGGACTTGATCCTGCGGCATTAGTTGAACACATCCTTGTTGATGCCATTGAGAAGGGCGATGTATTGAAGGAGGAAATTCATCGCACGATGGCTCTCACAATGGCACGCTCGGCGGCTATTGTAGTCGGACAGGTGCTGACAGTGGGGGAGATGTCTAAACTGATCGATGAATTGTTTGCCTGCGAAATGCCTACATATACTCCCGATGGCAAGAAGGTGTTTGTGATTGTAGATGAGGATGAAATCTTAAAATGGTTTAAGTAAAAATGCTTATTGCACTTGACAAATAGTTGAGTGTGAGTGGAGTTTTGCTTTTTTTTCTAACATAAAATATTGTTGTATAAAATAATATATTTATATTTGCAACGATTAAGTGGAGGAGTGTATGCTTCACAATGTGAATAAGATGATTAAATTTTTATAATTATTATTCCTTAAACTAAAAAAGAAAAAGTATGAAAAAGTTTTTGATGGCTTTGGTAGTTGCAGGAGTGTCTGTATGCGCAATGGCTCAGACTGAGGATTATCCTGTAAGAAAACACAGCGTTCAGACCAACAGCTTCTGGAGCAATTGGTTCATTTCTCTTGGTGGTGGCGTTCAGGTATCGCCCGTTACTAACGAAGGCGTTGACATGTTCGACACATTGACTCCTAACTTTACCGTATCACTCGGTAAGTGGTTTACTCCTGGCTTGGGTCTTCGCTTGCAGAGCCACCTTCCTTCTTATAAGAACGAGGCTGGCGAGCAGTTGAATGGCTATGCTCTCTACGGTGAGACAATGTTCAACTTGACCAACATGTTCTGCGGCTACAAGCAGGATCGCGTTTACAACGCTATCCCTTATGTAGGTGCTGGTTATATGTGGGGCAACAAGGGTTGGACTCCCTGGACTGTAGGTTACTTGAGCACATTCCGTCTCTGCAACTCATTCTCTTTGGATCTTGAGCTTTTTGCTAAGCAATATGTAGAGAAGAACATTCAGGTTGGTGCTGCTCTCGGTTTGACATGGAACATCGGTGGCCGTGGCTTCGACGCTTCTCCCGATATGGCTGCTCTTACAGCTATGCACGCTGCTCAGCTCGCTAGCTTGAACGAGGCACTTGCAGCAGAGCAGAACGAGAACAAGAACTTGAAGGAGCAGTTGGCTAAGAAGCCCAAAGAGGTTATCAAGGAGAAGGTTGTGAAGGAAGTACTTGCTGCTCCCCAGTCAGTATTCTTCGCATTCAACTCTTCTGCTATCGCTTCTAAGAAGGAAATCCTTAACCTCGAGTCTTTGGCTAACATGGCTAAGAACAACGGTGCTAAGCTGAAGGTTACAGGTTATGCTGATAGCGCTACTGGTGCTGCAGCTTACAACCAGCAGCTCTCTGAGCGTCGTGCTAAGGCCGTTGCTAAGGAGTTGGTTAAGTTGGGTGTAGCTGAGGAAAACATCGTAGTTGAAGGTAAGGGTGGCGTAGCTGAGGTTAAGCCCGCTTCTTACAACCGTCGTGTTATCATCGAGGCTCTCTAATAAGAGACTTCCAGACAGTATAGGGGGACTTGCATTGCAGGTCCCCTTTTTTATGCTTGTTACCGATTAAGTCTTTGGTTATGGATTCTTGTGCTAATATTTACCGCTTGAAAACAAATCATACGTTCTTGTGTTATTCCTATACATGAGACTTTTTTGTAAACATAACTTAAAGATTTAACTGTATGAAAAAAGTAATTAGTATGATGGCAGCTACTGCCTTGTTCTCAGTGTCTGTAGCTCATGCTCAAACGACTGAGGTTGTAGAAATAGCCGAGGTTCCCGTATCGAAGTATAGTGTGCAGACAAATAGCTTCTGGGATAATTGGTTCGTTTCGCTCAACGCTGGAGCACAGTTCTCTTACCTCACCCCGGAAGGAAAACAGGAGTTTAAGGATCGTATCACCTTCTCAGGATTGGCCTATGTAGGTAAATGGTTTACACCAGGTATGGGTATGCGTCTGGCATATAACGGATATCAGTTCCAAGGCTATAGTGATAAGGAGGATTATGGAAATCTCCATCTTGATGCGATGATGAATGTGACCAACATGGTGATGGGATACAATTCGGAACGCTTGTACAACATGATTCCTTACATCGGTATGGGTGGTGTGAGGGTGTTTGATCAAAACACGTATGCCTTTGGATTTAATGCAGGTCTTTTGAATACATTCCGCTTGAACGATTCGTGGAGGGTGAATGTGGAGTTGGGCGCATTGCTGGCCGACAGGGATATGGACGGTGTTTCGGGTGACAAACGAGGCTTTGATGATCTGTTTTCGCTCACTGCCGGTATTACGTATAATATAGGTGGAGATACTTGGAATAATACTCCTGATATTAGCTCACTGGTTATGATGAATGCAGCAGAGATTGCAGCCCTCAATGATGCGTTGATGCAAGAACAGGCTGTCAACCGTAACCTCCGAAATCAGTTGGCGCAGAAGCCTCGTGAGGTGGTGAAGGAAAAGGTGGTCAATGATTGCATGACGGCTCCTCAGTCGGTATTCTTTGCGCTGAACTCTTCAAAGTTGGCTTCAAAAAAGGAACTGGTCAATCTGAAAGCTGTAGCCGATATGGCTAAGCAGAATAATGCGAAGTTGCATATCGTGGGCTATGCTGATAGCGCTACCGGTAATGCTGCCTATAATCAGAAACTTTCTTTGAACCGCGCACAGGCTGTAGCTGATGAGCTGGTGAAGATGGGCGTTGATAAGAACAATCTTGTGATTGAAGGTAAGGGCGGAGTGGCTACTCTTGATCCTGCATCATTCAACAGACGCGTCATCATCGAGGCAATGTAACGTATGCATAGGTATTTTAAGTAGTATCTTTGCAATATTGGGGAGAGCTTCTGCTCTCCCTTTTATTTGCTATATTTTCCTCAAATTATCCCATAAAATCGGGCAAATGGGGGTAGGATGAAGAAAAAACACATAAAAATGAAAAATATTTGTCGAAAAGTTTTGTTATTAATTTAAAAAGCTATACCTTTGCACCGCTTTTGAGAACAACGAAGGCTTTCGGGCGTTTAGCTCAGCTGGTTCAGAGCATCTGCCTTACAAGCAGAGGGTCGGCGGTTCGAATCCGTCAACGCCCACAAAAAACTTGAAGCCTTCACTCCTAAGCAATCGATCTTATCCTTTCGGGCGTTTAGCTCAGCTGGTTCAGAGCATCTGCCTTACAAGCAGAGGGTCGGCGGTTCGAATCCGTCAACGCCCACAAAAAATGAAGAGACCTAATGAGGTCTCTTTTTTTATTTATCTATATCACATAAATCTATCGTGGTAAAAATAAGAGAGGTTGGCAAAAGCCAACCTCTCCTTGTATAAGAACGAGCATCTTTTAATCTACCTGTCCAAGGCTATTGCCATATTCCATCTCTGCTTGTACTACAAGTTCGATGTCTTCGGGCAGCCACTCTCCAACCTTGTCTTTCTTGGCCTCCTTGACAATGTAGCTTACAATCTTTTCAGTGTCAATTTCTACATAACCTTCTTCGTCGGGTTTAGCATCAAGCAAACCGCTGCTGAAGTAGAAGTCGGCGATAACGTCGAGGATGTAGTAAAGGTCGTCGTCAGTGAACTTCTCTTTGAGTTCCTGGGGTAAATAGTTGCGGATAAACTCGACAGTCTTTTCGTCATCGAGGTCGTCCATGAGGAATTCGTCGTTCATGATTCTAAATGTTATTGGTTTGGGAACTTTTTAGAGCAGAGCCTCGATCTTTTCGGCAAATGCTGCCTTAGTAGCTGCACCTACAGTCTTGTCTACAACTTCTCCGTTCTTGAGGAAGATAACGGTGGGGATGTTGCGTACGCCAAACTTTGATGTAAGCTCGTCGTTGTCATCTACGTCGCACTTGCCAATGATAACACGGCCTTCATATTCTTCTGCGAGCGCTTCGATATCGGGAGCAATCTTCTTGCAAGGGCCGCACCATGTGGCCCAAAAGTCTACTACTACGGGCTTGCCCTCTGCGAGCAGCGCCTCAAAATTGCTGTCTGTGATTTGTACTGCCATAGTCTTTTAGTTTTAAGTATTTTCTTTCTATTATGTTTCTTTGTTGTTGCAAAGATACTATTTATTTATTTTGTACTCTAATCCGTCGTGACTTTTTATGTAATTTATCAAATCTTTTTGTATCGACACTTTCATGCTCTTTGATTTCAGTTCGGCATTCAGTGTACCTTCCGCATCCTTAATGTTGAAATAGAGGTCTGCCTTGCCCGGATGGCTACGCAAGAGTGTTGCGAGTTCGTTGATGACCTCATCGTTCAACGCATCCAGATCAATCTCAATAGTGATGCTCTCTATCAAGGTGTCCTTGACGTCGGGGAGCAGTTCAATGGTACCTACCTTTAGTTCAAAGGAGTCTTGTCCATATTTGCGAGGAGCTATGCGCCCCTTTATATAAAGGAAGTAGTTTTCTTTCATGAAGTTGTTCCATCGCATCCAATCGTCGCCGAATAGGGCTATCTCATAGGTGCCAGTGAAGTCTTCAATCTTGGTGATACCGAATGGCTTGTTTGTTTTGGTGAATCCGGTGCGTATGCTGGTGACCACTCCGCCAATGGAGATGTCTCTCTCTTCTCGCTTGTTGAGAATGTCGGGCATATCTATCATGTGCGCCGAGCATACGTCTTCGAGGATGATGCGGTACTCGTCGAGTGGATGTGCCGAGAGGTAGATGCCTACAAGGTCGCGCTCCTTGTTGAGGCGCTCGATGGTGGACCATACGGGTACCTCTTCCGGAACTTTGGGCTGCGCGATGGTTTCTGACATACTATCCATGCCGAAGAGCGAATTCATTGCTGAATTACGCTCGGTCTGCACGCGAGCTCCGTAGCGGATGAGGATATCAAGGAATCCCTCCTTCTTGGCTGTTTCGGCAAAATATTCTTCGCGCTTAAGCTCCGGGAAGCAATCGAATGCTCCTGAGAGTGCCAAGCATTCAAGGTTCTTGCGGTTACATGCCTGCAGGTTGACGCGCTCAACGAAATCGTAAATACTCTTGTAGGGACCATTCTCCTCGCGCTCTTTAATGATGCTTTCTACGGCACCTTCTCCTACACCCTTCACGCCGCCAAGTCCGAAGCGGATATCGCCTTTGGCGTTAACAGAGAATTTAAGATAACTCTCGTTCACGTCCGGACCAAGTACGTTGATGCCCATCGCCTTACATTCGTCCATGAGCTTGGTGATTTCGTCGATGCGCGAGAGGTTACGCGAAAGGTTGGCAGCCATGTATTGTGGCGGGTAGTTGGCCTTGAGGTAGGCGGTCTGATAGGCTACCCATGAGTAACAGGTGGCATGGCTCTTGTTGAAGGCATATGATGCAAACTTCTCCCAGTCGCCCCAGATCTTATCCAGAATCTTGGGGTCGTGTCCATTCTTCTTTCCGCCTTCGATAAACTTAGGCTTCATCTTGTCTACGATGTCCTTTTTCTTCTTACCCATCGCCTTACGCAGAGCGTCAGACTCACCGCGGGTAAAGTCGGCCAACTGGCGTGAGAGCAACATCACCTGCTCCTGGTATACGGTAATGCCGTAAGTGTCTTTCAAGTACTTCTCCATGCAGGCGATATCGTACTCAATAGGCTTGCGGCCATGCTTACGGGCAATAAAGTCGGGGATATAGTCCATCGGGCCCGGACGATAAAGGGCGTTCATGGCGATGAGGTCCTCGAAGGTAGAGGGTTGCAATTCGCGCAAGTATTTCTGCATGCCGGGCGATTCAAACTGGAAGGTACCGATGGTCTTTCCCTCGCAGTAGAGCTGGTATGTCTTGGGGTCCTCGATTGAGATGGTGTCAATATCAATTTCGATGCCCAGGCTCTGCTTTACATTGGCTACAGCCTCCTTGATGATGGAGAGCGTCTTCAGACCGAGGAAGTCCATCTTGATAAGACCTGTATCCTCAATCACGCTACCTTCATATTGTGTAACCAGCAACTTTTCGCCAGTCTCCTTGTCGTCGGCTGTGCTCACGGGTACCCAATCGGTAATCGGGTCGCGACAGATAATGGTACCGCAAGCGTGTACACCTGTACCGCGTACGTTGCCCTCAAGCATCTTGGCATATTTGATGGTGTCGCGCAATACGGGGTCGGGCGACGTTTCGGCCTCCTGTAGCTCGGGAATGGCTTCGATGGCGTTTGTTAGGTTTAGTTTCTTGTCGGGAAGCTTGTCTGGGATAAGCTTACAAAGGTAGTTGGCGCGGTCGAGCGGAAGTTTCTGAACGCGCGCTACATCCTTCAATGCCATCTTTGTAGCCATCGTGCCATAGGTGATGATATGGGCTACCTTCTCGGCGCCGTATTTTTCGGTCACCCAGCGTAGCACCTCACCGCGGCCATCGTCGTCGAAGTCCACGTCGATATCGGGGAGTGAGATACGGTCGGGGTTGAGGAAACGCTCAAACAGCAAATCGTATTTGATGGGGTCGATGCGTGTAATCTCCAAGCAGTAGGCGACGGCCGAACCAGCAGCTGATCCGCGGCCCGGACCTACCGATACACCCAGCAGGTTACGTGCGGCCCAGATGAAGTCTTGCACGATGAGGAAGTAGCCAGGGAAACCCATCGTCTTCATGATGTGCAGCTCAAAGATGAGGCGCTCCTCCACCTCGGGTGTCATGTCGGGGTAGTACTTCTTGGCGCCATCCATCGTCAGTTTCTTCAGATAGTCGGCCTCCAGTTTGATGCGATATAGTTTGTTGTAGCCACCCAATTTCTCAATCTTGGCCTCAGCATCGGCCTGGCTCAGTACCACGTTGCCCTTTTCATCGCGTGTGAATTCGTTGAAGAGGTCCTCCTCGGTGTACTTGGCTCGGTAGCTCTCTTCAGTTCCGAAATCTTCGGGAATCTCGAAGTTGGGCATGATGGGCGGATTGTCGATGGAGTAGAACTCTACTTGGTCGCAAATCTTCACCGTATTGGCCAATGCTTCGGGGACGTGGCCGAAGATCTCGTTCATCTCGGCAGTTGTCTTCATCCACTCTTGCTTCGAGTAAAGCATGCGCTGTGGGTCGTCCAGGTCCTTACCCGTCGAGAGACAGATGAGGCGGTCGTGAGCCTCGGCGTGTTCTTCGTTTACAAAGTGTACGTCGTTCGTGCATACCAATCCTACACCGAACTTCTTGCTATATTCGATGAGCTTCTCATTTACCTTCAGCTGCATCTCGTAGGCCTCGTGGTTGGCACGGGGCACGGTGGCTTTGTGTAGCTGGAGCTCCAGGTAATAATCTTCTCCAAAGGTGCTCTTATACCATTGTATAGCCTCCTCAGCTTCGCTCAGCGTGTCGCGTGTGATTTTTCGAGGCACTTCACCTCCAAGGCAGGCAGAGCACACGATGAGTCCCTCCTTGTACTTCTCTAATTCAACGCGGTCGGTACGAGGACGGTTGTAGAAACCTTCGGTCCATGCCTTTGATACGAGCTTGATGAGGTTGTGGTATCCTTTTTCGTTCTTGGCCAATACTACCAGGTGATAGTTTGCACTGTCGGGCTTACCCTCTTTTAGGTGCAAGCGGCGAGGGGCTACGTACATCTCGCATCCGATGATGGGCTTAAATCGTTTGTTCTCCAGCTCCTTGACTTTCGCTTTGCATTCTGCGATAGTGGTTGCGGGGTCTTCGCATTCCTCCTTGCCGCTCTCAAGGGCCTTGATGCGCTTCTTCAAGTCCTTGATTTCGCCATTGATGCCTCCATTTTTTTTGTTTACATAGTTGGTAAACTCTTTTATACCCATCATGTTGCCATGATCTGTCACGGCAATTCCGCGCATGCCATCGGCAATGGCCTTGTCTACCAACTTGGGAACGCTGGCCTGTCCGTCAAGTATCGAATATTGTGTATGTACGTGTAGATGTACGAAATCCTGCATAGTTCAGTCTCTTACTTTTGTCGTGATTTGCTTGTTCTTCTTACTCTGTTACCAACTCTACGATGTAGTCTGTACCCGTGGGTATAGCATTAAATGTCAGATTTATGCCCTCTTTGGTGCGTCGCATCTTTATTGCCTCGCGGGTATCGTATACGAATGCTTTTTTTACCTTGCACGAGAGGGGGAGGAACAGCTCTGTCGCATTCAAGTCAAAGATATGTATAAAGAGGCGGGTTCCTTTGCGTGTGGTCACTCCCCAATCCTGTGCAGGGATGTCGCCTGCTGTGGTGCCGTAGATGGTCTCGCCATACTGGCTGGTCCACTCTCCTAATGCCTTTAAGCGGTCGAGGGCGGCTGCTGGCAATTCACCGTTAGGTTGCGGCCCTATGTTCAGTAGCAGGTTTGCTCCTTTGCCCGAGGTGCTTACGAGGTAGCGTATGAGTGTTTCGGGTGATTTGTAGTTCTGGTCTATGATCTTGTATCCCCACATACCATTCATTGTTTGGCAGGTTTCCAAAGGCAATCGGCCTATCGACTGTCCTGAGAGTCCGGCTTTGTTCTCTCCAGGGAGGTCGCGCTCAAAGATCTGAATATCTTCTCCCTCCATCGGCACCTGATGGTGATTGTTGCCCACCAGGCAAGCGGGCTGCAAGCGGTGTATCAGCGCATATTGCTCATCGAGTTGCCAGTCAAAGGGAATAGAGTCCTGATCATGATCCCACCAACCATCAAACCATATAGCGCCTACATCGCCGTAGCGGGTAAGCAACTCGGTGATTTGGCGATTCATGAAGGCATAGTAATGAGGCCAGTCGGCTTTCTCGGGATCTTTTCCTGTGCCACGTCCTGTACGTCCCCATGGGTAGTCGTCGCGGGTCCAGTCGATATGCGAATAGTAGAAATGCAACTTGATTCCCTGCTTGTGGCATTCGTCGGCCAATTCCTTAATGACATCACGACCGAAGGGGGTAGCGTCAACGATATTGTAGTTCGACTCATCGGTGTCCCACATCGAAAAACCATCGTGATGGCGCGATGTGAAGCAGATATACTTAGCGCCTGCCTCCTTGATGGCCGATACCCACTCCTTGGCATCGAACTGTGCGGGGTAGAATGCCGATGCGGCCTTGGCATATTCCTTGTTGTCAAGATTAGCGTTGGTCATATACCACTCACCTTGAGCAAACATACTGTAGATGCCCCAATGGATGAAGATTCCCAGTTTGCTGTCGGCAAATTCTTGACGTGCCTTGAGGTTGGCCTCAGTGGGCTGATATGTTGTGTTGTTGTCGGCCCATACGGCCAATGTCGCTACCAGCGCAGCCATCCCGATGCATATTCTTTTCATAATCATATCTTTTCAATTCTAGAGGGTGTAATTGTTGTCAAAGATAAAGAAAATCCGATTAAAATGGGTACTCCATTACCTAAAAAGAAAGGCATTTTCAATTATTCGACTTTTTTCTTGCAACATTAACGGATAAATCATACATTTGCATAATTTAAATAACGTATACTATGCGAAAACTTCGAAAAATACACCTTCATCATGAAGGTACCCACCAGTTGACAGTCGGCCTCTTGGTATGGCTACTGATCAATGCGGCAACCTATTACTTTGCTTATCCCAATTACCGCTTGCTGTTCATCCTCATGGCGGTATTCACCACTACCATATATCTTCTGTTGGTCAACTTCTTCCGTTGTCCGCCCCGTCGCTTCCCCGGTGAGGAGACGAAGGATATCGTTGTAGCACCAGCCGATGGTAAGATTGTGGTCATCGAGGAGGTGGAAGAGCCTGATTACTTCCACGATCGTCGTTTGATGATCAGTATCTTCATGAGTCCGCTCAACGTACATGCCAACTGGTACCCTGTAGATGGCACTGTAAAGAAGGTGGAACATGAAAATGGTAAGTATCACCGCGCATTCTTGCCCAAGGCCAGCACCGATAATGAGCGTTCGCTCGTTGTGGTGGAGACCCCCGATGGCAAAGAGGTGATGGTGCGTCAGATTGCCGGTGCAATGGCTCGCCGTATCGTCACCTATGCAAAGCCTGGTGAGGAGTGCTTCATTGATCAGCATTTTGGCTTTATCAAGCTCGGCTCTCGTGTTGATATCTATCTGCCTCTCGGCACTGAAGTGTGTGTCAATATGGGTCAGAAGACCACTGGTAACCAAACAGTAATTGCAAAACTGAAATAATGCGTCGCCACATCCCTAACACCATCACCTGTTGCAATCTCCTTTCAGGTTGCGTAGCTGCTACGTATGCTTTCGAGGGAATCTATACGATTGCTTTCGTGTGCATCATCATGGGTGCTGTGTTCGACTTTTTCGATGGCCTCACAGCACGCGCGCTGAAGGTGAGTTCGCCCATCGGTAAGGAACTCGACTCATTGGCCGATGTCGTTACCTTTGGCTTTGCCCCTGCGGCGATGGTGTTTAGTTGGTTGCGCGAATGTGCCGATGCGCATCTTGATATGTTGGTGGCATTTGTGGTGCCTTTCCTGGCCTTTTTGTTGGTAGCCTTCTCGGCACTCCGCTTGGCCAAGTTTAATGTCGATGAGCGCCAGACAAGTTCTTTTATTGGACTTCCTACGCCTGCCAACGCTCTCTTCTGGGGCGCACTTGTGCTTGGTTCGCACGATAAGATGGTAGCCTCTCCGTTTGGTTGGGTGCTGATAGTGGCGCTGGTGCTACTCTTCTCATGGCTTTTGGTGGCCGAGATACCTATGTTCTCGCTCAAGTTCAAGAGCCTGGCATGGAAACCTAATCGCATCGCCTACATCTTCTTGCTTGTCAGCCTCGTGCTGCTCATCTGCTTGGGTCTCAATGGCCTGTCAGCTGTCATTGGCTGGTACATCATTTTGTCAGTATTGACACAAAAGCGTGCATAAACGCTCTCGGTGAACCTTTTGGCACGCCGTTTGTCATACCTTTACCGTAACTATATTTGGAGAAACTATGTTTAGCTTTATATTCTTTTTTCTATTCCTTGTTGTCTTTTTGATCATTGCGATAGGTGGCTCTATCATACGAGGCATCCTCAGTCTGCTTTTCGGCCGCCGCGCTCCCTATCAGCATACAACACAAGGAGCTCACGGACAATCGCAGACTAACTCTCATAGAGGGAGCACTGCGGGTTCGGCGCAACAATCTTCATCGAAGAAACGTGAGAAGATTTTCGACGACTCTGAAGGCGAATACGTGGACTTTGAGGAGATAAAGTAGACTTGTAGCAGCTCTCGTGTACAGCCTCTCGCGATTTTTTCTCTCTACATAAATATTTTTTCTCCCCGAAGAAAAACTTTTTCTCCCTGCAGAGATAGTACACTCTCTCTGCAGGGGTAGCATGCTATCTTTGCAGCATAATGCGATAGCTTTTAAGCGTTTTATTGCAAAGTATTAATTTAATCAATTGAAGATTATGAAAAAGTTTTAACAATTTGTGCGTTTGCAGCAGTGACACTTGCTTTTACTGGCTGTGTGGGAGTGGCAGGTACTCTATCGAACAACCTTACACAAACTCAAGTAGTATTGTCAGAGGGTAATTTCCAAGTAGTTGACCAGGCTTATGGTGAGGTAACAGCAACCTATATTTGCGGTATCGGCGGATTGAGTAAAAAGGCTCTTTATAACAATGCAATCAATGAAATGGCAAAGAATGCCAATCTTCATGGTTCGCAAACACTGACCAATACAACCGTGCATTATTCTGCAAAGATGATTACTCCCTTCTATATGCAGACCACATGCAGCGCTACAGCTACTATTGTGGAATTTATAAAGTAACAGAAACGAACATACGATCGATAGCGGTGGGTCTTTACCTACCGCTTTTTTTCTTCTTTCGCCCCGCATAGATAAAGGCAAGTCCGACGAGGACAAATGTGGCCGTGAGGGCAATAATCCATCCTAAAGCTCCGGTCCATCCGATGCGGTTAAGGTCGAGGAAGAAGTAGGGAAACCAATTGTCGCCAGTGATATAGTGGCGCACATAGATAAAGGCAATATACAAGTAGGGTAGGAGTATGCTACATTGTATGCCGCCTACGCTCACCTTTCTCATGGGGCGGGTGGCGATAAAGTAGAGCGTGTAGAGGAGGGGAGTCACGAGGTGGAGTCCCACGCTGGGCCAGTTGGTCCAATAAGATTTCTCGGTAGGGTCACCTAACAGTAGATTGTATACGACGCTGATGACGATGATAGAGATGAGCCCGCCAAACTCCCACTGCATCAGCGAAGTAGATATCGACTTGTGTCGGATGAGGCGGGTGAGTTCGTTGATCATCAGGCCAAGGCAATAGAGATTGCCGAGGTTGGTGAAATAAAGGAAAAATCGAGTGCCATGAGCGGCCGCGCCAATGCATGATGCGGTGGCAACGGCGATGTATAGAATGACAAAAATGATGCGTATAGTTCTTTTCATGCGGCAAATTTAGCTCTTTTTATTTGGTTGGTCATTATGCTAACAAAAATTAACGGAATTTGTCGGTGAAATTTACGTTTTTGTTTACTCTTTATGGGTAAAATGTGGCAGATATTTGCTAACTTTGCACTCTAAAACTATGCAATAGAATAATAACTAAAATTACAGAATAATGTCGGACAACAAAAAGATGAAAACCGCCCTTGTGTCGGTATTCCACAAGGATGGATTGGAAGAGATCATTACTACGCTTCATAAAGAGGGCGTGCAGTTGCTTTCTACGGGTGGTACCCAGGAGTTTATCGAGTCATTGGGCGTTCCCTGTCAGCGCGTAGAGGACCTCACAGGCTATCCCTCAATCCTCGGTGGTCGTGTAAAGACCTTGCATCCTAAGGTGTTTGGTGGTATCCTCGGCCGTCGTGACCTTGAGAGCGACCAGGTGCAGATGGTAAACTATGAGATCCCCGAAATAGACCTCGTTATCGTAGACCTCTATCCCTTCGAGGCAACTGTTGCTTCAGGCGCTTCACACGAGGCTATCATCGAGAAGATTGATATAGGTGGTATCTCACTCATCCGCGCTGCTGCTAAGAACCACAAGGATGTGGTAATCGTTGCCAGCAAGGATCAGTATGCTCCGCTCACTGATATCCTTCGTGCAAAGGGTGCGCAGACCACTCTCGAAGAGCGTGCATGGTTCGCTAAGGAGGCGTTCGGCGTATCTTCATTGTACGATTCAGCTATCTTCAACTACTTCGATGGTGGCGAAGGCTCAATGTTTCGCAAGGCTGTGAACCATCCCAAGGCTCTCCGCTATGGTGAGAACCCCCATCAGAAGGGTTATTTCTATGGCGACTTTGAGGCAATGTTTGACCAGATCCACGGTAAGGAGATCTCTTACAACAACTTGCTCGATATCAATGCTGCTGTAGACCTCATCGACGAGTTTGAGGAGACCACCTTCGCAGTTCTCAAGCATAACAATGCATGCGGACTTGCTTCACGCAACACCTTGCTTGAGGCTTGGAACGATGCTTTGGCTGGCGACCCCGTATCAGCATTCGGTGGTGTGCTCATCACCAACCGCGCTATCGATAAGGAGACTGCTGAGGAGATCAACAAGATCTTCTTCGAGGTAATCATCGCTCCTGACTACGATGTGAATGCGCTCGAGATCCTTACTCAGAAGAAGAACCGCATCATCCTCGTGCGCAAGGAGAATGAACTTCCCCGTCAGCAGTTCCGTTCAGTGCTGAATGGTGTGCTCGTACAGGATCGCGACCTTAAGACTGAGACTGCTGAGGATTGCAAGACCGCTACTGCTAAGGCTCCTACTGCTGAGGAGATCGAGGATATGCTCTTCGCTAACAAGATTGTGAAGAACAGTAAGAGCAACGCCATCGTATTGGCAAAGGGCAAGCAGTTGCTCGCAAGCGGTGTAGGTCAGACCTCACGTGTGGATGCTTTGAAGCATGCTATCGAGAAGGCTCAGGGCTTCGGCTTCGATCTCAACGGTGCAGTGATGGCCAGCGATGCTTTCTTCCCCTTCCCCGACTGTGTGGAGATTGCTCACAAGGCAGGTGTTACCGCTGTTATCCAGCCCGGTGGTTCTGTACGCGATGCTGAGTCAGTGCAGTACTGCAACGACAACGATGTGGCAATGGTTATCACTGGTTTCCGTCATTTCAAACACTAATTTATTAATTAGGAGTTAGGAATTAGGAGTTAGGGATTCACTTCCTACAAAGATGTTTATAATGCTTAACTCCTAATCCTTATTTCCTCATTCCTAACTGAAAATAATGGGACTTTTCTCTTTTACACAAGAAATAGCGATGGACCTCGGCACGGCCAATACCATCATCTTGCAGAATGGCAAGATCGTGGTAGATGAGCCTTCTGTTGTGGCCCTCGACCGCCGCACCGATAAGATGATTGCTGTGGGCGGACGTGCTAAGTTGATGCACGAAAAAACAAATGAGAACATCAAGACCATCCGTCCTTTGCGCGATGGTGTGATTGCCGACTTTAATGCTTGTGAGCAGATGATGCGTGGCCTTATCAAGATGGTCAATTCACGTACACATCTCTTTACTCCCTCATTGCGCATGGTAATCGGTGTGCCTTCAGGAAGTACTGAAGTAGAGCTGCGTGCTGTACGTGACTCTGCTGAGCATGCTGGTGGTCGTGATATCTACCTTATCTATGAGCCCATGGCTGCTGCCGTTGGTATTGGTCTCGATGTAGAGGCCCCCGAAGGCAACATGGTGGTTGATATAGGTGGTGGTTCTACTGAGATTGCCGTAATCTCATTGGGCGGCATTGTAAAGAACAGCTCTATCCGCGTAGCAGGTGATGACTTTACTTCCGACATCCAGGAGTATATGGGTCGTCAGCATAACCTGAGAGTCAGTGAGCGTATGGCTGAGCGTATCAAGATTCATGTAGGCTCTGCTTTGACCGACCTTGGCGAGGATGCTCCCGCCGAGTATATCGTGCACGGACCGAATAAGATCACTGCACTGCCTATGGAGGTGCCTGTATGCTATCAAGAGATTGCGCACTGCTTGGATAAGTCAATCTCTCGTATTGAGATTGCCGTGCTCGACGCACTTGAGAATACACCGCCCGAAATCTATGCCGATATCATCCACAACGGTATCTACTTGGCTGGTGGTGGCGCCTTGCTTCGTGGTTTGGCTAAGCGCTTGCAGGATAAGATCAACATCCCCTTCCATGTGGCTGAAGATCCCTTGCACTGCGTAGCACGCGGTACGGGCATCGCGCTGAAGAATGTAGATCGCTTCTCGTTCTTGATGCGATAACGTTTTATTTGGAGTTGAGGGTTGAGTGTTGAGAGTTTAGTGAACCTGCCTCGGATGGTTTCTTTCAATCCTCAACTCTCAACTCTCAATTGTTATATATTGAAGTGAATAGTATCTTCCAGTTTCTATACAAGCATCTCCATTGGATTGTTTTCTTCGCTTTGGAGATCCTGTGCTTTGTCTTGCTGTTTTCGTACAACAGCTTTCAAGGCAGTGTATACCTGTCTACGGCAAACAACGTCTCTGCGCGTGTTGTCTCTGCCCGAAGCCGTGTGACCAGCTATTTTGGCTTGGCCGAAGTGAACGACCGTCTGGCAACTCAGAATGCAGCTTTGCTGCAGCGCGTCGAAGAGTTGGAAGCATTGGTTGCTCTTCAGCAGCTCGACAGCTTGTCTCAGGCCGAAGCCGTTCAGCGGGTGCATAGGACTGGATATGTTATTACACCGGCACAAATCATTGACAAGTCGATCAACCGTGCCGACAACTTTATGACACTTGACCGAGGCACACTTGATGGTGTGCAGCCTAATATGGGTGTGATGAGTGCCAATGGTGTGGTAGGTGTAGTATATAAGTGCACCGAACATTATTCGCTGGTGATGTCTCTGCTCAATAGCAAGAGCAGTGTGAGCTGTAAGGTGCAGGGAAGCAACGACCTGGGATATCTCCGTTGGAACGGTGGCGATGCCCGCTATGCTATGCTGCACGACCTGCCCCGCTACTCGGCAGTGGCTATAGGCGATACGATAGTGACCAGTGGCAACTCATCGTTCTTCCCCGAAGGTATTATGGTGGGTAGCGTAGAGGAACTATATCCCTCGTCGGATGGCTTGTCGATGACGCTGAAGATTGCACTCAGTGCGCACTTCTCGCAGTTGGAGCGTGTGTTCATCATGCGTAAGATGGATGCTGAGGAGATGACTGCATTGAAAGAATCGTTGAAACCTAAAAAGAAAAAGAAATAGCGATGGAACGATTTCTCACCCGTATAGCTTGGTTTGTTGGACTGGTGCTTGTGCAAGTGCTGTTTCTCAATCAGATTTATTTGTTTGGGTTGGCCACCCCCTTTCTCTATATCTACTTCATCCTGGTGATGGATAAGGATGTCAGCCCTATCGCTTTGATGCTGATTGCCTTCACCTTAGGATTGGTTATCGATGTGTTCTGCAATACTCCAGGAGTCAATGCCGGAGCATCGGTGCTACTGGCCTTCTCGCGCATGCGTCTGCTGCGAATGTTTGCTCCGCGCGAAGAGTTTGAGAACTACGAGCCCGGCATCTACACCTTGGGCATCGGAGCCTTTATCCGCTATGCCCTCACGGCGGCACTTCTGCATCATGCAGCCCTCTACCTGTTGGAGGCATTCTCTGTTGCCCAGCCTGGCTATCTGGCGTTGCGCATCCTATGCAGTGCTGTGCTCACGGTGCTACTGGTCATGGCGATTGAGTTTATCCGCCATCGTCGCTAATATAATTAACTTGCAATTTGTCTATGAACAATAATTATCGGTACGAGAACCGAAAATTTGTCATTGTAGCTATCGTGATGGCCATCGTCCTCGTGTATATCGGGCGTTTGTTCTATCTTCAGATACTCAATGATGAATATAAGGAATATGCCGACTCCAATGCCTTCTTGGATAAGACGGTGTATCCCTCGCGTGGTGTGATGTATGATCGTACCGGTAAACTGCTCGTGTCAAACCAACCCGCCTACGATGTGATGGTGTGCATGCGCAATGTCAAGGACCTCGACACTCTGGCCTTTTGTCAGTCGTTGGGCATCACCCGTGAGTTCTTTGATAAGCGTATGGCCGATGTCAAGAACCGTCGCCTCAATCCGGGATATTCGTCTTATACAGACCAGCTCTTCTTGAGTCAGCTCACGGCCGAAGACTTTGCCATGTTTCAGGAGCAGCTCTACAAATTCAATGGATTCTCCATCCAGCGCCGTGCCATCCGCCAGTACAACTATCCCGTGGCAGGCCATCTGTTTGGCGACTTGGGCGAGGTGTCGAAGAAGCATATTGCGGCCGATGACTATTACGTGCAGGGCGACTTCATCGGTACACAAGGAATCGAGAGCTACTATGAGAAGCAGCTCCGTGGCGAGAAGGGTAAGGAGCGCTTGTTGCGCGATGCCTATGGTCGCGTGAAGGGGCGCTATATGGAGGGTGCTATGGATGTGGCTCCTGTGCCAGGAAAGAATCTGACCTTGAGTATCGATATCGAGTTGCAGGCATTGGCCGAACGCTTGTTGCAGAACAAGATCGGTAGCGTGGTAGCTATCGAACCCTCTACGGGCGAGGTCCTCTGTCTGGCTTCATCGCCGGGATTCAATCCGCAGATGCTCACAGGTCGTCAGCGTGGCGAGAACCATCGCCTGCTCTCCAAGGATAAGCAGAAGCCACTGCTTAACCGTGCTATCCAAGGAACCTATCCGCCTGGTTCGACCTTCAAGACCTCACAGGCGCTCACCTACCTGCAGGAAGGTATCATCACTCCCGAGACCTCGTTCCCCTGTGCACTTGGTTTCCGTTTCAAGGGCTTGCATGTAGGATGTCATGCCCACAGCTCTCCCTCGGCCCTGGTGCCCTCGTTGGCTACATCATGTAACAGCTATTTCTGTTGGGGACTCTATCGCATGATAGGCTCTGAGAAGTATGGCTCGTCGCAAGAGGCCTTTACTCGCTGGAAAGACCACATGGTATCCATGGGCTTCGGCTACCGCCTGGGTATCGACTTGCCGGGCGAGGCACGTGGCTTCATCCCCAACTCGGCCTTTTACGATAAGTGGTATGGAGGCCGTTGGAACGGTCTGACCATCATCTCCGTGTCTATCGGTCAGGGTGAGGTGACGCTCACTCCGCTACAGATTGCCAATCTCGGTGCCACCATTGCCAACCGAGGCTACTATATAGCACCTCACGTGGTGAAGGGCATTCAGGATGAGGCGCTCGACAGCATCTACACCACACCCAAGTATACGATGGTGGAGAAGAAGCATTACGAGACCGTGGCGCAAGGCATGCGCGAGGCGGTGCTCAATGGTACCTGTCGTGCGGCCAATCTGCCCGATATCGAGGTGTGCGGTAAGACCGGTACGGCGCAAAACCGTGGTAAGGACCACTCTGCCTTCATGGGCTTTGCTCCCATGAACGATCCCAAGATTGCCGTTGCCGTATATGTGGAGAACGGTGGTTTCGGTGCCGTGTATGGTGTGCCCATTGGTGCGCTCATCATGGAGAAGTATCTTACCGGTACGCTGAGCGAGGCAAGTGAGAAGAAAGCAAACGACTTACAACAACGTGTAATCTACTATGGCAATCAGGAACGTTAATCTGTGGCGGTCGATAGACTGGCTCACCATCATACTCTATTTTGTACTCGTCTTGTGCGGATGGCTCAGTATTTGCGGAGCCAGCTACGATTTCGGTGAGACCGATTTTCTCAGCTTCTCATCCCGTGCCGGCAAGCAGCTGGTGTGGATTGGCTGTGCGCTGGTGCTTGCCCTTGTGCTGCTCAATATTGAGAAGAAATACTACGAGATGTTTGCCTACCCGGTATATGCCGCATTCCTGCTATTGCTGCTTGTCACCATCTTCGTGGCGCCCGATATCAAGGGATCGCACTCGTGGCTTGTGCTGGGACCTATACGCATACAACCGGCCGAGTTCTCGAAGTTTGCCACCGCCCTGTGTATGTCGCGCCTGCTCAGTACCTATGGTTTCTCTATGGAGAAGCGTAGCGATTTCATCAAGATGCTGGCCATCATCGTGGTGCCCATGCTGCTCATCGTCATGCAGAATGAGACCGGCTCGGCACTCGTGTACCTGTCCTTCTTCTTTGTGCTTTATCGCGAGGGTATGACGGGCTCTCTGCTCGCACTCGGTGTGTGTGCTGTAGTCTATTTCGTGATTGGAGTGGGGCAGGGCGAGAACTTCTTTGCCTCGATGCCCGTCAACGTGGGACAGTTTATCGTGTTCCTCCTCATCCCGCTCTTTACAGCGCTCATGCTTGGGGTCTATGGCAAGCAGATGCGTCATGCCTGGTTGGTAGCCATCGTCAATCTGCTCGGAGTGTTGCTGGCCTACCTGTTTTCGCGCTTTGTCATCCCGTTTGACATCTGCCTTGTGCAGCTGGTCTTGTGTGGCTGTACGGCCCTGTATCTGTTGATGGTGTTCCTGGCCGAGCGCTATGCCTCGTACCTGCTCATCGCACTGTTTGCTTTGGGCTCAGTGGGCTTCTACTACTCGTGCAATATGCTCATCGATAAGTTGCAACCCCATCAGCAGATGCGTATCCTGGTGCTGCTCGGCATCAAGGACGACCCTGCAGGTGTAGGCTACAATATCAATCAGTCGAAGATTGCCATCGGTTCGGGCGGATTATGGGGTAAGGGTTTCCTCAATGGCACGCAGACCAAGCTCAACTATGTGCCCGAGCAAGATACCGACTTCATCTTCTGCACCATCGGTGAGGAACAAGGCTTCATGGGTTGCACCTTTATACTGTTGCTCTATGCAGTCTTTATCATTCGCATCATCATGCTTGCCGAGCGGCAAGGTAGCGTACGCTTTACTCGGGTCTATGGCTATTCGTTGGCAGCCATCCTCACGTTCCACCTGTTTGTCAATGTAGGCATGGTGATTGGTCTGGCCCCTGTTATCGGTATTCCGCTTCCTTTCTTTAGCTATGGAGGTTCTTCGCTATGGGGCTTCACCATTCTACTTGCCATACTACTTCGCCTGGACGCCGAGCGGGAGACCCGATTCTGATTCCGATGCGTCCGATGCCACAGAGCAGCGTGTCGCTCATCCGGTGATACACGCTCACGGTGGTGTGCGTAGTGTCGGTCAGCTCCATGTTGGCTAAGGGCACCACATAGTCGCATCGCTGCGCTATGCCGCTTGCCTGCTTCGTTTGCTTCAGGTCGATGGTCAGCTGCTCATCGTAGAGGACTGTGGAATCTTGCGCCATGCTCACGTGTAGGGCCAGGTTGGTGTAGGCATAGCCATCGGTATGCAGCAGCAGTTCCACTCCGTGTGTCCCTGTTCTCGCCAGGGTGTCTATTACCAACGTGAGTGTATCGCCTGCTGCCCATCCGTCGGGTTCGGTGGTTGCGAACGTCAATTGCCGTGTGTCCTTCATGCAGCCGCATAGTGCGGTCACAAGAAAGAGTAGGCCCATGCTGTTATGTCGTAGTGTGCGTGCCAATACCTTACTGGTTAGCTTCGTTCTTGGGTTTCTCAGCACGTCTGTTGTCTCTGTGATGGTTGCCCTCTCTGTGATGGCTACCCTCCTTGTGGTGGTTACCTTCTCTATGCTGGTTACCCTCTCTATGCTGATGGCCCTCTTTCTGCTGGTTACCCTCTCTGTGCTGATGGCCCTCTCTATGCTGTTCGCCACCGCTCTTGCTAGCGGGTTTCTTCTTCTTTTTCTTCTTCTTGGCATTGTCAAATCGGGTCACGCTATCCTGATCCAGCAGGTCGACGCGCTGAGGCTCCTGCTCGTATCCATCTTCGAGTAGCGACTCGGGTTTCACGCCCTTCTTGTTGAGGTTGATGATGTCGAAGGCGCGTCGTGTGCTGATGGTGACGAGGTTGGCCGCAAAGCTCTTGTCGGTAGAGTAGGTGATCTCGCGTTTGAGGATGTCCGACTTGAAGTGGTAGTATGTGCTGTCCATCGTCTCCAGTGTCACGTCGCGTGCAGGGAATCGCTTGAGCGCCTCCACGTATACATCTACCTCATAGTTCATGCAGCACTTCAGCTTGGCACACTGTCCGGCCAGCTTCTGCGGGTTCATTGAGATATCCTGGAATCGGGCTGCGCTGGTCGATACCGAGGTGAAACTCGTCAGCCAGGTGGCACAGCAGAGTTCGCGTCCGCACGGACCGATACCGCCGATGCGGCCAGCCTCCTGTCGGGCACCGATCTGCTTCATCTCGATGCGCACCTTGAACACGTCGGCCAGCACCTTGATCAGTTGGCGGAAGTCTACACGTCCGTCGGCAATATAGTAGAAGATAGCCTTGTTGCCATCGCCCTGATACTCCACGTCGCCAATCTTCATCTCCAGGCCCAGATCCTTGGCAATCTGGCGCGAGCGTATCATCGTATCCTGTTCCTTGGCCTTGGCCTCGTAGTACTTCTCCATGTCCACCTCACGTGCCTTGCGGTATACGCGGCGCACCTCGGCGTCGCTCTTGATGCGTGCCTTCTTCATCTGCAGCAGCACCAGACTACCGGTGAGTGTCACCGTACCTATGTCGTGGCCGGGGCTGGCCTCTACGGCAACGATATCGTCCTTCTCCAGAGGTATCTTGTTACTGTTGAGGTAGTATCCCTTGCGGGTGTTCTTAAACTGCACCTCCACGAAATCCGTCTCGTCGATATTGCCTGGCACATCTACCAGCCAGTCGAAGACGTTGAGTTGCTTATCTTGTCGGCCGCATCCCTTGCAACTGATGCCGTTGAGGCCTTGGTTGTTATATTCGCTCATTCTATATTTTATGTCTATGGTCTATGTTTAGGGTTTAGTGTTAACAACTTTGTTGTTGAGCTTCAGCTGCGCTCGCTGGCACAAACCTTTAGGGTACCTACCGGATGGCTCATTCAACATTCAACTTTCAACATTCAACCTTTTCAATTTTCAATTTTTCAAAAGCATAATCATCTTCAGAGCCAGGTCGAAGAACACCATCTTGGCGTTCACGTTCTGCTCGATGTGTCGCTGCGCCTCACTCAGTTCGTCCATGATGCCGAATATGTTCTTCTCATTTACGAAGGGGGCAAAGCGTGAGGTGAAGTTTGCCTCATCAGCATTCATGTAGTTTATCTCGGGTCGGCGGAAGTTGCATACGAAGCTCTCGCGTATCATGCGCTGGCAGTAGATGAGGAAGTTCTTCTGCGGCTCGCGTCCCATTGCCGCCACCGTTTCTGACCATTGGCGCATGCCCTTGAGGTCGCGCATATACGACTTTCGCATCAGCGTCATAAACAGTTCGATGTGCTCCTTCGCGCTGTTGCCCAGGTGTATCGTCTCCACCGCCTGTCGCCAGTTGCCTGCCGCGGCGTGTGCTATCTGTCGGGCGTCGGCATCCACCAGTCCGAACCTCTCACACAAGGCACGCGCAATCAGTCCCTCCTCGATGGGGCGCAGCGTCAGTCGTTGCACGCGACTCTGTATGGTGGGCAACAGCAGGTCGGGGTTCTCTGCTACCAGCAGGAATACCGTCTGGGCGGGCGGCTCCTCTATCATCTTCAGCAGCTTGTTTGAGCACTCGCCGTTCATCTTCTCCGCCATCCAGATGATCATCACCTTGTAGCCACCTTCGCTCGATTTCAGCGTCAGCTTGCGTATGATCTCCTCGCTTTGCGAAGCATAGATCATTCCCTGCTGGTTTTCAGCGCCTATGTGGTCCATCCACTGGTTCAGATTCATGTAAGGCGTTTCCAATGCTGCCTGTCTCCATCTGTCGATGAAGTCATCGCTATATGCCGGTTTGTTCGAGTCCTTCTTGTATATGGGGAAGGCAAAGTGCAGGTCTGGGTGCACCAGCTTGTCAAACTTCTTGCACGAGGGGCACTCGCCACAGGCATCGCTCCCGTTGCGGTGTGCACAGCAAAGGTATCGCGCATAGGCCAACGCCACCGCCAGCTTACCCGTTCCCTCGGGGCCACAGATGAGCTGTGCATGCGGGATACGTCCCTCTGCCACCGCCTGACGCAGCATATCCAGCGCGCCGTCCTGTCCTATGATATCCTTGAAGTACACTTCAATTTTTAATTTCCAGTTTATGAATTGCGAAGATACGGATAATTCTTGAGAATGCACAACTAAACTTGAAATAAAATCCAAACAGAAAGGTAAAGCCTTCATGGATGTGGTCGGCTTCGCATTCCTCTTGCCGAGGGAGACGGTGCTGTCAGTATCGATAAGAACGGTATGGAGCAGGATGAAATATACATCCCAGTCGCCATATTATCAGTGCACTTACAGAGTTGTAAGTATTTTGTAAGTTTATTGCAAGGCAATTCGCTTGTGTATTCGAGCCAAATAGCTTTCCTTTGCATCGACAAACCGCAAAACTTACCGTATATGAACCGAACAACTTTATTTCTCGCTTCTTGCTTATGCCTGCTATTGTTCCCTTTGACGACTCGTGCCACGGGCCTGCAGGCCGACATTGTTGTCATCGATGGTGAGACGTGGAGCCTCTTGGCCTCTCCCCTGAATGGCGACGATTCAATCTATAAGCGCGTAGATGAATTTCTCCCTAAAGGCCGTTGCCAGAGCACAGCCAACTGGAAAGGGTTCATTGGATGCTGGGAGATTATTGGCGGCAATCTCTACCTCAAGAAGATTGTCGCTGACATGTGGGATGAGCAAAAGCGAGAAAGCTATGAACTGGAGTTTGATGCCGCTGCGCTTAAGCCTATATTGAAAGAGTATTATACCAAACATGGCATCCGCGCCAAGTGGTTCAGTAAAGAGAGGTTGATTATAGGTAGAGGTAATCTCGTCACGTACATCCATGGCGGATACCTCCGAAACCACGAGGAGGAACTGGTGGTGTCCATCGAGAATGGTCGCATCACTCAGCAGGAGCATTGGCACAATAAGAAGGTGATGGAGGGGTGGAGTTGTAGTGAAGCAGACTTTCCTAAAACGGGTAGCGAGATAATCAAACAGTTTCCACTCGATCAGTTTTCCGAACTGGCAACGCGACGCGTCATCGTACATATGAAGAATATCTCATTGACTCCCGACGGACACTTCAACGACTGCGATGTCACTTTTACCTGGATGGGCACCAAGCAAAGAGAAGAAGACCCCAATCACCCGATTATCGTGGCGCTGAAGGAGACAATACGTAAGATGTGTCCTTGGGAGGTAGTCTACCTTCACGGCAAGCATACAGTCAGTAATCCCAATGGATGGTTCACTATACTTTTGGGTAAGAGATAATATAAGTAATTCGTTCTGGATGTCGGATGGGAAGTTCGCCTTATTGTTTGCCTTTCTTCCAAAGTTTTTTGTAAGTTTGCGTAGTACTAATGAGTAATAAGATCAGGATTTGGAAAGGAGTGTCTACGCCAATTCTCTTTAAGTCTTATGGCTCCTTTGTAATGGTTGAGGGTGAATTAAAGTGTTATTAGGGATTAGATGTAAGGGGATACATATGTTGTTTGTTAATGTTAAGATGGCGTTTGTGTTCTTTAAATGCAATAGGACTTCTTTATCTTCGTTCTCTCATAGAATGACATATCCCCGGGGATATGTGCAATGGGATTAGTTAGAAACGATAACTAGCAGATATGCCAATTTCCCTTTCAGTGGATGAAGGTGTCATACTTTTGTTACTTCTGTAGTTGAAGATTTGGAAAGCAATATTGTATTTGCCAAAACTGTATCCGAATGCAAATCCCTTCATGGGTACCATGCCTAACAAGTTGCCTCCCCATTTCCCGTCAAGGAATAAATGTTTCGTCTTTTTAGATAAATTGATACGTGCATAGCCATAAAATGGAATGTCGTCTATGACACCATTGTGGAAACCTGGTCCAATACCTGCGCCAATCTCCAAATGTGGATTTAGCTGATATCCTACATTTAGTAATACAGCAAAAGCAGAGGTCCCTTCTTCAGTTCCCCAAAAAGTAGAGAAACCATTTGTAAGTCCCTTGTTGCTGGTGCTTGTTGGAGTTGGTGTTAGTGATGATGTCAGTGGGTCATAGGTGCTATCTTTATTATTCTCTACATGAGAGTGGCATTTTAAGAATGGTGGGGCGTTTAGAGCATCGAATGCAGGGTGACAGCGTAAGCCGCAAGTGTGATTACAACATTGTTTGTCATGTGAAGGATGGTAGCATAAACCATTAAAAGCAGGATTTGTCCACACTGAATCGTGTAATTTGCGGTAGTTCGCATAATAGGCAGGACGGCCACTTACGGTGATAGAGGAAATCTTGGTGATGAACAATCCACGTTTCTTCTCAACTATGTATTGAGGCTCGAGTAAGATATCCGCATTGCCATATTTTATCAATGCCTCATGTTCTACAGCTTGTTTAACGTTATCCTCACCGCCACGGAGTAGCTTTGCATTGGGGTGCAAAGTGTGGGTGATTCGATGCTCTGTTGTTGGGATAATATCAACAACGGTAACACTCTTTAAGTTATCTTGAGTATATGCAGTGCGTGCTGTTCTGTTTACAGTATTACACGATGTCAATAATGTGGTTATGCCCATCAAAAGAATAAAAATCCTTTTCATAAGCGTTTCTTACTTTAATAAACTATCTAGCAAACGATCTTCTTCTTTCGCAGAGTTTTTATAATGGTGGCGGAAGAATGGATTACACCATACGGAGTCATTAAGTGAGTGGAAGTTTTTATATGTAGCAGGACGGCCACTTACGGTAATGGACGATACCCAATCAAAACACAAGAAACGAGTGGTTGTAATTGAGTAGGTTGCGTCTACCAGTACATCGGCATTGCCATTCTGTAAAAGTGCTTCTTGAATGGCTGCTTGTTTCACGTTCTCCATGCCGCCACGTCTTACTGAAGGGCTGGGGCTTGATGTAAAGATTATCCGTTCTGGAGATACCTCAAGGTCTGCAACTGTGGCCGAAAGCAGTGATGCGGGTGATTCGACAGTCTTTGAAGTCTTTGTAATTGTGTGACAAGACACCATAGACAGAACTAAGCCTGTTAACAAGAAAAGTTTTTTCATAATAAATTTCTTTGCCTCACTGTTCCCATATTTGGCCTTTATAATAAAATAGGGTGCAGGAACATATTGTCTCACCCAATCTGTAGGCTTCTCGCATTGCCTTTGGTACGGATAAGACAATAGCCCACACCTTATTGATATATCATACTCTCTACAAACAAAATGTTCATAGAGTGATAAGTCAACGATGTGGCGCTACTGTCATCATCTTCGTACCATAGGAATTTTGCGAGAATTCACAGATTGAAGATAATTTCAATAACACCCTTAACTAGTAAGTTACTCCTCTTGCTGATTACGCTATAATCTTACGAGAAGTAGGGCAAAGGTATGAAAACTTTTTATACACCACAAACAATCGTGGCATTATTTGACGTTTCGCCAAAGTTTTTGTATATTTGCGTATTGCTAATAATCTATAAAATAAGGATATGGGAAAGCCGACAAGGACACTGATGGATGAGAGAATCCCCAAGACATTCTCGCTATGTATTCATGCGCAATGCCCTATGGCCGACCGCTGCTTGCGCCGTGTGGCGTGGAATGCAATGGTTGCGAGCGAAGAGCGTGTCTCTATCATCAGTCCTATGCGTGCTCTGCAGGGTGATGACTGCCGCTATTTCCGCCCTGCCCAACGCGTCACCTATGCCCGCGGCTTCCGTGGCATGCAGTCTCAGATGCTCCCTGCTCAGTATATGGCATTCAGTCAGCGGCTGACAAACCACTTCTCGCGCAACAGCTACTATGAGCGTCGTCGTGGCGATCGCTTGTGCTCGCCTGCCGACATAGCCTTTATCCGCGAGGTGCTTTCCTCGATCGGATTGTCCCACTTGGAATTCGACGCTTACGAAGAGCACTACAACTTCGTTGACTAATTGTATTCTTGCCCAGCATAGCTCAGTAGCACTTTTTGTATGGTCTGTTCTGCTCGGAATGGCTCTGTATCAGCCAGTACTTACGGCTAAGTACTCGAGTACTTGTATGTCAGTACTGCAGTACTTAGCCTTCGGTACTCGAGTACTGACAAAGAAAACGATGTTTCGATAAGGACTGGAAATAAAAAAGAGGGTGCGTCGTTTTGACACACCCTCTTTCATTCGCTAATAGGTTTGTTGGGTTAACAACGAGTTGTTAGCTATATTACTTTACAAACACCTTGCGTACGGTGCCGTCGCCATAGCGCACGATGTTGATGCCCTGCTGAAGAGCCTCGAGGCGTGCACCGCTGATAGAGAAGTACTCTACGATGCCTGTAGCCTCGGTCTTGGCCTCGGTGATGGCGGTCTTCTCGTTCCACTCCTCTTCAGATACGAAGTGCAAGGTAGCACGCAGGATGACGCTCTTGCCGTTGGCTACGTACATTACCTCTGACACGTAGTCTTCGCCCTCTACCACGCGGTAGCTGCGGCGATACTGGGTGATGGTGCCGTCCTCGTTTTCCCAGTCAACGGTGTCGTTGCTATATACGGTCTGGGGTGCGCGTGTCACGATGGTGCTGCCGCCTGCATTGTTGCCCTCCTCGGGGTCGATCACCTTCCAGTAGTCGTAGAAGTAGTAGGTGACGGTGTCGGCAGTCTCGTTTACCTTGATGCAGTATACGGCGGGGTAGGCGTTGTGGCCGAAGATGCTGTTGTAACCGGCGTTGTAGGGGGTGAAGTCGCCATCGGCGTCGCGCCACCAGTCGAAGTAGTCCATGTGGTCGCAGTAGCTGCCGTTAGGACGGAGTGCGTGCATGGTGGCCTCGCTGATAGTGCTGATGCCGAGGGTAGCGCAGATGTCGGCTACGTCAACGGTAGAGATGGTCTTGGTGTACTCCTGATTTACGATGGCAAGGCTCATCCAACCCTCTACGTCGATGGTCTTCTGCAACTCGGGACCGACGATGGAGAATGAGATGCTGTATGAGTCGTCGGTGGCGGTGAGGGTGTCGGTGGTGTAGGTAGAGAGGTTGGCCTGACAGAGCTGTGCCTTGGTGGTAACGATTCTGTACTGGTGACCCTCTGCGAAGGGATAGCTGATGAGCACATCGATAGCGCCCTGTGCTGATGATGAGGCCTTGACGGGCTCCTGAGCATCGTCAATGTAGAGGTCGAAGTTTACGAGCAATACATTGAGGAAGTTGAGTGCGTAGCCCGAGGGGTTGGGGAAGCTGAGGGTGAGACCTGCTGTCTCGAATGCCTCGATGCTCTCGTATACTACGTTGTCGGCGGTGTTCCATGTAGCGGTGCCCCATGTGAATACTGAGGGGTCGGTGGGCTCGTCGCCAGGCTCGTCGCCGCTGGCACCTGAGGTAGAGAACTTAGCGGTGGTGAGGGCGCCCATGGCGGGGTTTTGGATCACCTCGATGGTCATCTCGGCAGAGCCGTCGGCTGCAATCACACCTGCGAAGGTGCTGTTGGGGAAGGTCACCATGCCTGTGCCGATGGTGAACAGATCCTTGCTGAGGCTGTATGAGCCGTCGCCATTGTCAGCAACGGTAACGTTGGGCACGAGGATCTCGCCTGTAGCCACGCCGATCATGGTGGTGAAGGTGGGGAACACGACGTCGATGCCGCCCTCTTCGTTCTGAGCTACGGTAACGGTCTGCTCCTCGAGGGTGCTGGGCTCGCCCTGCAAGTGGGTGAGGCTGATGCCGCCAGCGTATGCGCCAAGCACGGCTGAGAAGTCAGCAGCGCCTGCGGGCTCGGCAAAGAAGTAAGCGGTGGTGAGGGCACCCATATCGGGGTTCTGCACTACCTCGACGATAGCCTCTACGGCGCCGTCGCTATAGACGGTAGCTGAGAAGGTGCTGTAGGGGAAGGTGACATAGCCCGAACCGATGGTGAACTGTGCCTTGCTGAGCTCGTATGAGCCGTCGGCACCCTCGGTAACAGTAACGTCCTGCACGAGGATCTCGCCAGTAGCCATGCCAATCATGGTGGTGAAAGTGGGGAACACAACGTCGATACCGCCATTCTCATTCGCGGCGATGGTAACGGTTTGTGCCTCGAGTACTGAACCTTCACCTTGGAGGTGTGTGAGGTTGATGTCGCCAGTGTAGCTACCTACAATAGCGCTCTGCGCATAGCCTGCCAATGTGCAAGCGATGAACGCGAAGAAAAGCGTAAATTTTTTCATAAAAAACAATCTTTTTGTTACTAAATTTTTACCAAATGTTACATTGAGGTTGCAAATGTAGTCAATTCTTTTGTTTTTTCTAATTTATTGCCATATTTTTGTGCAAAAATGTAAATAGTACACTTAAACGACTATGAAAAGTATATATAAAGTAGGTCTATGGGCTATTGCCATGCTGTTACCGTGGGTGGTTGTGGCAGCGCCCAACGAAGTGACTGATTCGGTAAAGAGCTCGGTGCCCGTGTCGCGCATGACGGTGAGCCAAAGCAGCGCCAAACCGCAGGGTGTGCTGCTGCAGGGCGTGGTGACCGACACTGACGACTTTCCCCTGCCCGGTGCACATATTATTATAAAGGAGCTGGAGATGGCGGCCGTGGCCGACATGAACGGTGAGTTCTCTATACTGCTGCCTACAACGAAGCAGGTGACCGTGGAGTACTCGTTCGTGGGCATGCAGAGCGTGGTGAAGGTATACGACGGCAAGCAGAACCAGCTGAACCAGGTGATACGCCTCAAGAGCAGCGAAGAACTGGAGGAGGTGGTGGTGACGGGACTCTTCGACTACAACTCGAAGACCTTTACCGGTAGCGCCGTGTCGTACACCCAGGAGGACCTGAAGTCGATAGGCAACAGCAACGTGCTGAAGGTAATACAGTCGCTGGACCCCGCCTTCATCGTGGAGAACAACAGCATCAATGGCTCGAACCCCAACCATATGGCCGACATCACGCTGCGCGGTAACGCCTCGTTTGGCGGACTGCAGGGCGAGTATGCGGGTAACCCCAATGCGCCGCTCTTCATCCTCGATGGATTCGAGGCTTCGCAAGAGCAGATTTTCGACCTCGACATGAACCGTATCAAGTCGGTGACCATCCTCAAGGACGGTGCCGCCAAGGCCATCTACGGCTCGAAGGCATCGAACGGTGTCATCGTGGTAGAGACCATACTACCCGAGGCTGGACGCCTGCGCGTGACCTACACGGGCGACCTCAGCGTGGAGACCCCCGACCTCACCAGCTACAACCTCACCAACGCAGCCGAGAAGCTGCAGGTGGAGCTCAATGCCGGACGCTACACCTCATCGGTGCCCTACTACCAGGCACAGCTCGACGAGCAGTACTATGCCATCGCGGCCAACATCGCCCGTGGCGTTGACACCTATTGGCTGTCGCAGCCGTTGCGCACCAGCGTGGGACAGAAGCACTCGGCCTACATCGAGGGAGGTACTGACGATATGCGCTACTCGGCCACCGTGGGATACAACGACGTGGCTGGTGTGATGAAGCAGTCGGGCCGCCGCAATGTGCAGGGCAACGTGAACCTCTCGTACCGCTACGGCAAGTGGATGTTCCGCAACTCGCTGAGCGTGACACGCAATCGTGCCGACGACAGCCCCTACGGCTCGTTCAGCGACTACGTGAGCGTGAACCCCTACTTTGCCCCCTACGACGAGAATGGCAACGTGCGCAAGGTGCTGGGCTACTACACCACACCGGGTGCCAATGGCAGCGTGCTCACCTACTATAATCCGCTCTACAATGCAAGCTTGGGCACGAAGAACTTCTCAAAGTATACGGAGATAGTGGAGAACTTCTACATTGAGTTCCGCCCCATTGATGCCCTGCGCTTCACCGCCCGCTTGGGATACACCTTCAAGGACAACCGCCGCGAGGACTTCTACCCCGGCGACCACACCCGATTCAACGACTGGACAGGCGACCGCTACTTCCAGCGTGGTAGCTACACCATCACCAACGGTGAGGCCAACAACCTGAA
Organism: Bacteroidaceae bacterium; assembly: GCA_017557005.1. GTDB lineage: Bacteria > Bacteroidota > Bacteroidia > Bacteroidales > Bacteroidaceae > UBA1189. The sequence continues at coordinate 59,885 of JAFZFZ010000063.1, forward strand.
CATCGACATCACGGGTAACTACTCGCACCAGTGGGACAAGCATCAGCTGCTGGCCAATGCCGCCTACTCGCTGCAGAGCACCAACTCGATATCGGAGGGCATGACGGCCTGGGGATTCCTCAACAATCACGTAGACTACATCACCTTTGCCAAGCAGTATGCCGAGGGTGGCAAGCCCACAGGCTCGGAGAGTACTACTCGCAGTCTGGGTATCACCGCAGCGGCCAACTATAGCTACGATGAGCGTTACCTGGCTGACCTCAGCTTGCGATTCAACGGTTCGTCGGTATTCGGCAACAACAACCGCTGGGGTACTTTCTGGAGTGCCGGTGCGGGATGGAACCTCTACAAGGAGCACTTCATGGACTGGGCCGAGTGGCTCACACTGTGTAAGTTCCGTGTCACCTACGGACTCACCGGTAACCAAAACTTCTCACCCTACCAGTCGAAGGCTACCTACAAATTCTACGACAGCATCATCTACGACAATATCTCGGGTGCCTACCTCATGGGCATGCCCAACCCCAACCTGAAGTGGCAGCAGACGGGCGACTTCAACGTAGGTCTCGACCTGGGCCTCTTCAACGATGTGAACCTGCGCGTAGACCTCTACAACAGTCGCACACGCGATGCTCTCATCGCCATGTCGATACCCACCTCGACCGGATTCACCACCTACATGGAGAACATGGGTAACGTGACCAACCGCGGCGTGGAGGCCACAGCCAACTGGCGATTCTACCACGAGGGACAGTCGTATATGAGCCTCAGCGGTAGCCTGGGCCACAACAAGAACCGCGTGACAGAGATCAGCGATGCGCTGAAAAACTACAACAGCGAGCAGGATGCCAACTCTACCAAGTCGCCCATCATACGCTACGAGGAGGGACAGTCGATGACAGCCATCTGGGCCGTGCGCTCACTGGGTATCGACCCCGCCACAGGTAAGGAGATGTTCTTGAAGAAGGATGGCGTCACCACTACCTATGACTACACCACGGACGACTACATCATCGCTGGCGACAGCAACCCTATACTGCATGGTACCTTCGGACTCAATGGCGAGTGGAAGGGATTCGGTCTCAGCATGCTCTTCAGCTACCAGTGGGGAGGCGACTACTACAACCAAACGCTGGTGGACCGCGTGGAGAATGCCAACGTGGCCTACAACGTGGATAGCCGTATCTTCTCAGATACCTGGCAGAGCGCGGGCGACATAGCCAAGTATAAGCATATCTCGAGCACACCTACCACGACCTACGCATCGACCCGATTCGTGCAGCGCGACAATACGCTCGACTTCACCTCGCTCTCGGCCTACTACGACTTTAAGCACTGCGACTGGCTGGAGAAGGCACACATGGAGCGTCTGCGACTGACCTTCTACCTGAACGATGTGTTCCACCTGTCGACCATCAAGACGGAGCGCGGACTCAACTATCCGTATGCACGCACATTCTCATTCTCGCTAACCTCAACATTCTGATAAACGATGAAAAAGATACTATATATACTCTATGGTGCAATGGCTGCTGTGACGATGACCTCGTGCAACGACTGGCTCAACGTGCAGCCACACTCACAGATTGAAGATACTGAGCTCTTCTCCACCGAGGGAGGATTCAAGGAAGCATTGGCGGGCGTGTACTCATCGATGGTGAGCACCTCGACCTACGCCAAGGAGATGACCTTCGGCTTCATGGGCATATTGGCACAGGAATGGGACTACTACTCATCGGCACAGTACGATGCCGTGGCTACCTACGACTACGACGCCTCGTACCCCACCAACTATATCAACGGCATTTGGAAGAACAACTACGTGGGTATTGCCAACGTGAACAACCTGCTGGCACACATCGATGACCACGTAGGCGTGTTCTCTGAAGACAACTACGAGGTGATCAAGGGCGAGGCCCTGGCACTGCGTGCCATGCTGCACTTTGACCTGCTGCGCTGCTTTGGCGTGAGCTATGCCGTGAACCCCTCGATGCCCTCGATACCCTATAGCACGGCATTGGACTACCACGTATTCCCGCAGCTGAAGGTGAGCGAGGTGGCTCAGTGCATCTTGACCGACCTGAAGGAGGCCGAGCTGCTGCTTCACGAGGGAGATCCCATCGTGACTGGACGCGCCATCACCGAATTGGACGACAATGGCTACCTCATCAACCGCCAGCTGCACCTCAACTACTATGCCGTGAAGGCGCTGCAGGCCCGCCTATACATGTGGATGGGACTGTATGTCGAGGCATTGGAGGCTGCTACAGAGGTGGTAGAGAGTGGAGCCTTCTCATGGAGCTCGCCCGAGAACATGGAGCGTGGCTATGACCGCTGCCTGGCCGATGAGCATATCTTTGCGCTCAACAACCTCACCCTCAAGGCTGACATTGCCGACAACTACTTCAGCGAGAACAGCACCAACAGCTTCGCGGTAAATCGCGAGCGCCTGCTCACCTACTACGACAATGCTACGCAGGACTACCGCTACACCTTCCTCTTCAAGGCAGGTACCGGTACGACCTTCGAAAACCGCTATAGCACCAAGTATGACGAGTCGGCCACATCGGACAGCTACTACCGCTACAAGATGCCGCTCATGCGCTTGCCTGAGATGTATCTCATCAAGTGTGAGGCCGAGTATCGCACCGCTCCCACATCGGACAAGGCGCTGGCTACCCTCAATCAGATGCGTGCCTACCGCAACCTCACAGCGCTGCAGGAACTGCCTGGCGACTTCTATACCGAACTTATCAACGAGTACCGACGCGAGTTCTTGGGCGAAGGTCAGCTCTTCTTCCTCTACAAGCGCCTCAACCACCCCGTGATAGCCTACTCGGATGTTGACCCCGTAGCCACACGCGCTTACACCTTTCCGCTGCCTCTGTCAGAGATACAGGCGGCCGAGCGCGAAGACAATCGATAACACCCTAACATGACAACGATGAAACAGATTATAAGACTTACATCATGCCTGCTGGCCATAGCGGCCGTAGTGGCATGCCAAAAGGTAGAGGTGCCCACCTACGACGTGTCGCGTACCGGACTGAATATATGGGTAGGTACATCTACCGGCTCCATCTACGACCAGGTGTCGTACAACTTCTCCTATGCCTATGAGGAGGGTAGTGTCACCTTCTATGCGCGCATCAATGGTATGCCTGCCGACTATGCACGCACCTTCAAGCTGGAACCCTATGGCGATATGCTCGACTCGGTAGCCGCCACCATACGCGACGAGGAGTATGTGATTCCCGCAGGTGCCGTATCGGGAGAGTACAAGGTGCACTTCCTCTCACAGATGTTGCCCTCGCCCACGATGTTTGCCGAAGAGGATGGAGAGATCTACTTCCGTGTGGTGCCCAGCGACGACTTCGACCTGGGAGCCGAGCGTATGCAGTCGTTCAAGGTGGTGCTGCGCAACCGCATTGCCAAGCCCGACAACTGGGATACAGCCAACTACCCCTTGGTGGCACTGAGCAAGTACTTCGGCTCATATAGCCGCATCAAGTATCAGTTTATGATTGAACACCTGGGACTTATTGACTTCATCATCTCGTACTCGGCAGCTACCGCATACGATGAGAGCACCAATACCGTATCGCCCGCCTACGCCGTGTATCTGCAGCAGGTGATGCAAGAGAAATTGGCCGAATACAACGATACTCACGAGACTCCGCTCACTGATGAAAACGGCGATTTGGTAATCTTCTAATGCAATGAAAAGATGAAAAGACATACCTATATATATATATGTATCGTGGCACTGATGGCCTTGACCGCATGCTACGAAGATAAGGGAAACTACGATTATATCGAGTTGGAGGAGGTGCGCATCGATACCGTGGGCACCGATATGCAACCCGAGTATGCTATCATGCGCTACGACACGCTGCGCATAACCCCCAATATCTACTTTGAGGGCAAACTGGTGACTGACCCCGATGATGCACCGCTCGACTATATGTGGACCATCTACAGCGCCACGACGGGTGTGGGCACCAATCGCGACATCGATACCATAGGCTACCGCCCTGTGCTCGACACGGTGATCACACGCCTCGGCGGCAACTATTACGTGCAGTTGGCCGTGACCAACCGACACGACAACATCCGCCAGTTCTTCCGTACCAAGGTGACCGTATCGGAGATCTTCGATGGCGGCTGGATGGTGTTCTACGAACGTGCCGACCAACCCGGATATAGCGATCTGGCACTCATCTACAACGAATGGGTGAAGGCCAACAGTAAGAAGAACCGCATCTACCTGAACCTCTATAGCACAAACAATGGCGAAGCGCTTCCCGGCACTCCCGTGCGCTGCCTCGACATTGCCGTATCGCTCACCTCGGGTAACAACTACATAGGTCTCTGCACCGACAAGACCCTCGTGGGTGTATCGGAAAATGGCTTTGAACGTGCCTTGGGGTTTGCCGACTTCTTCTACCAGTCGCCTGCCACCGAAGCTCCTACATGGTATGGCCAGCATGGTAGCGGTGTGATGTCGGGACAAAACTCGGAGATACTCATCAACAACGGACAGGTATACACCAATACCTACTCATTCTCGGCCACCGAGGGACGCACCACCAAGTTTGGTGTGGCCAAGCATGCCGATGATGAGATAGGCGAACTGGCTGCATGGAACGCTGAGGTGCCCCACACACTGAACTATGGTGTGGTGGTATATGACCAAACCTTCCAATGCTTCCGCTATGCCGGATACAACTCGGCACGCCTCGAACGATTTGGCGCACAAGACCTCACAGTGGCAGCTTTTGACGTGAACAATACGGGTATGACCATGCTGATGTCTGACTGGGGCAAGGGTAGCTCGTCAGGTGTATCGCTGCGTCCGCACGACTACAGCATTATGGCCAAGGACAACAGTCGCTACTTGGCAGTGACCAACTTTGCTTCATCGCTCCCCACCGACAATAATATCGGTGTGGCACTGTATGACCTCACCCGCAAGTGCCCCGGTATCACCACAGCCACCACGATGGCGGCAAGCCACGTAGGCAGCTACATCTACTACGGCTCGGGCAACAAGGTGTACAAGTATGCCTACGACGGACGCGGTATGGCAACAGCAGCGTGGACAGCCAAGGATGCCAATGAGCAGGTGACCTGTGTGCGCATCATGAAGTACTACCACGGTACCATCTATGGCTACGGCATGGTACCCAGCAGCGATAATCTGGTACATATTGCTACCTGGAACGAAGAGACACAAGAGGGACACCTCTACCAATATAAGATAAACTCGGCCAGTGGTGCCATCACTACCAGCCAGTGCTACGACTATGTCATCCCAGGAAAGGTAATGGACATGGCATGGAAGTTTAGCATGCAATAATCACTCATCATCAACGAAACTATTAACTCTAAATAAAACAATCATTATGAAAAGACTTTCATCACTCATGGCCCTGCTGCTCACCGTAACGGTGATGTGCGCTCAGGGCATCGCCTTCGAACCCGAAGGAACCTTGTTGTACGAGGCTGCAATGAAGGCAAAGAAAGAGAACAAACTGGTATTCGTAGACTGCTTTACCCAATGGTGTGGTCCCTGTAAGAAGATGCTCAACACCGTGTTCCCTCAGGAGAAGGTGGGCAAGTACATGAACGCCAACTTCGTAAGCATCAAGATCGACATGGAGGCTGCTTATGCCGAGGGATTGGCTCGCGATTGGCAAGTATCGGCATATCCCACCTTTATCATCTTCAATGCTGAAGGTAAGGAAATTGGCCGTTTCATGGGCGGTAGCGATGCCGACAGCTTCATCAAGCGCGTAGCTGAGAAGAGCGCCATGGATGCGGGCACCAACAGCCTTGAAGAGCGTTGGAACAACGGTGATCGTAGCGATGCATTCCTCAAGGAGTATTTGGCTACACTCACTGCTACCTACAAGCGTGATCAGGCCGATGTGGTAGCCGAGACTTTGCTCAAGGGTAAGGAAGAGACCTTCGCTGCTGACCCCGAGTTGGTAGGTATCTTCATGAAGAACATCAACAACCCCTTCGCATCGTCGTTTATCTACACGGCACAGCATCCTGAAGCACTGAGCGCTGCAATTGGTGAGCGTGCTGTAGAGATGAAAATCAAGAGCGTGTTGAGCGGATATACCAACCAACTTTGGGTAAAAGAGGGCGACAAGATGGTACTCGACGAGGGTCAGTTTGTGGCTTTCCAGGCATTGCTCCGCCGACTCAAGGTGGCCGATGCTGACCACTACCGCCTTACCGTACTCATCAGTGCAGCTGAAAAGCAGGCCGACTATACATCGTATGTGAAGTACGTAGAGGAGTACCTCGCTACACCGGGCCTCGATGCAGATGATATGATATTGGCCAACTGGGTGAAGCCCTTCTCTGTACCCGGCGCTGACGAGGCTGCCAAACAGAAGATGATACAGATCTTGCGCAATCGCGTAGCTGACATCGAAGCTGGCAAGCGTCAACCCCAAACTATGGTGGGCAATATGAAGCTATCACGACCCACTGATGACCTGCTCCGCACACTCATTGGCGTGCTCGAGACTGGCAAGATGCCCGGACAACAGTAATCGGCAGATACAATACAAGAAACGCTTTACAAATGGTGGATGAGGGTGATACTTTCATTCACCATTTTGTCATTAAGCATTCTTTAACATTCATTCGCTCCTCATTCACCGTTTTTTTTGTACCTTCGCGCCATGAAACGTATGTTACTTACATACTTGGTGTTGCCTTTGGCTCTGTTCGCACAAGCCCAATCACAAGAGCTATGGGCCGATAAAGCCTATGCCTATGTGGCGCAAGATAGTTTGCGACAAGCCGAAGAGTGCTTTGCCAGAGCCATCGAGAGTGCTACCACGGTAGGGCAGCGTGCCATGCTGCTGGCCAATTTGGGCACGGTGCAACGTAGGCGTGGCCGTGTGCACGAGGCAGTGGAGACCTATACGCAAGCACTCGCTCTATCACCTATGGATGCCACATTGCTCATGCATCGCGCCATAGCTTATATGACACTGGGCAACGACGACAAGGCTTATGTAGACCTGTGCAATGTGCTCGACAAGCAGTCGGCCAACGTGGAGGCGCTCTACTATCGGGCATTCATCTATACAAACCGACGCGAATACGGTGCGGCACGAACCGACTATAAGCGCTTGCTTGCTATAGAGCCCGACCATGACAATGCGTTGTTAGGACTAGCCTTGCTCGACCAGCGTGAGGGACGCCTGCAGGCTGCCGAACTGCAGCTCACTGTACTCATTGAGCGACACCCCGAGAATGCGACCTATCTGCAAGCACGAGCCGACATACTTGCAGAGCAGCAGTTATTCGACCTTGCCCTGCTCGACCTCGAAGCTGCCATTATGTTGCAGCCTGGCGATGCGCATCTCTACGTAGCACGAGCCGAGCTGTACTTGAAGATGAAGCGTCGCACTGCTGCCAAGGCCGACCTCGACAGAGCGGTCGCATTGGGTCTGCCTCACCGTGCCCTTACCGAGCTATACGGACAGTGCGAATAGTGTAAAATTGTGACCATTTGCTTGCATAAATGCAATAAAATGGCGTATATTTGCCGCCCGAAACAGAAACAACAAACAATAACAATAATAAAAACAAACACAAATGAAGAAACCATTGACAATGTTAGCCATGGCAACCGTACTGTGCGTATCATGCAACAACGGCAAGCAAGCCGAGACGGAGGCAAAGTTTAACTATGCCAACGAAACATTTGCGGACATTCAGATGCTCCGCTACGAAGTGAAGGGATTCGAGTCGCTCACACTCGATCAGAAGAAATTGGTATATTATCTGCAAGAGGCTGCTCTGCAGGGTCGTGATATCCTGTTCGATCAGAATGGCCGCCACAACCTTGTAATCCGCAAGATGCTGGAGACCGTATATACTGATTTTCAGGGTGACAAGGAGTCTGAAGACTGGAAGAATTTTGTTACCTACATCAAGCGCGTGTGGTTCTCAAGCGGTATTCACCATCACTACAGTGCTGATAAATTCCAACCTGGCTTCACTCCCGAATTCTTCCGTGAGGCATTGGCATCAGTAGATGCAAGCAAATTGCCCTTGGCTGAGGGCCAGACTCTCGCAGAACTGTGCGACGAGGTGTTCCCCGCCATCTTTGACCCTGCAGTGATGCCTAAGCGTGTAAACCAGGCCGACGGCGAGGATCTCGTGCTCACCTCAGCCAGCAACTACTACGACGGCGTTACACAAGCTGAGGCCGAGGCCTTCTACAATAACTTGAAGGACCCCAAGGATGAGACTCCCGTAATGTATGGTATGAACAGCCGTCTCGTGAAGGAGAATGGCAAGGTGGTAGAGAAGGTATGGCACACCGATGGCCTCTATGGCGAGGCTCTCACCAAGGTGGTATACTGGCTTGAGAAGGCCCTCACCGTAGCAGAGAATGCTGAGCAGAAGGCTGTCATCGAGAAACTCATCAAGTACTACCAATCAGGTAGCCTCGAGGACTTTGACGACTACTGTATCGCATGGGTTGGCGACCTCGATTCACGCATCGACTTCGTAAATGGCTTTACAGAAAGCTATGGTGACCCGCTCGGAATGAAGGCTTCATGGGAGTCAATCGTAAACTTCAAGGACATCGAAGCTACTAAGCGCACTGAGACCATCAGCGACAATGCACAGTGGTTTGAGGATCACTCACCCATGGATAGCCGCTTCAAGAAGGAGACCGTAAAGGGTGTTACCGCTAAGGTAATCACCGCAGCAATTTTGGCTGGCGATCTCTATCCCTCAACAGCAATTGGTATCAACCTTCCCAACTCAAACTGGATCCGTAGCGTACATGGCTCTAAGTCTGTAACCATCGGTAACCTCACCGAGGCTTACAACTTGGCTGCATTGGGCAACGGCTTCAACGAAGAGTTTGTATACAGCGACGAAGAACGCCGCCTCATCGAGGAGTATGATGCGCTCACTGGTGACCTCCATACTGACCTGCACGAGTGTCTTGGACACGGTTCTGGTAAGTTGCTCCCGGGCGTAGACCCCGATGCACTGAAGGCACACGGCTCTACTATCGAGGAGGCTCGTGCCGACCTCTTTGCACTCTACTACTTGGGCGATCCCAAGATGGTAGAACTCGGTTTGCTCCCCAATGATGAAGCCTACAAGGCTGAATACTATGGTCAGATGATGAACGGATTGATGACACAGCTCGTACGCATCGAACCGGGCAACACTGTGGAGGAAGCTCACATGCGCGACCGCCAGCTCATCGCTCGCTGGGCTTACGAGCATGGTAAGGACGACAAGATCGTAGAGATGGAGAAGCGCGATGGCAAGACCTTTGTGAAGATTAACGACTACGAGAAGTTGCGTGGTCTCTTCGGTCAGCTGCTTGCTGAGATACAGCGCATCAAGTCAGAAGGCGACTATGAGGCTGCACGCCAGATGGTAGAGCAGTATGCCGTACAGGTAGATCAGGACCTCCATCGTGAGGTGCTTGACCGCTATGCGGCGCTCAACCTCGCTCCCTACAAGGGCTTCATCAACCCCGTATACACCGCTGTGACCGATGCGGATGGCAACATTACTGATGTGACTATCTCATACGATGAGAGCTATGACGCACAGATGTTGCGCTATAGCAGCGAGTATGCTACATTGCCGTATAGAAACTAATAAGACCCCCTCTGTCCTACGGACATCTCCCCCTCTATGGGGAGAAGGGGCTCTGCGATGTAAGTAATAAGTAATAACAACACCCCACGCAAAATATCTCCCGGATGGCTCTCCCCATAGAGGGGGAGATGCCCAAAGGGCAGAGGGGGTCTCCATTATGCACGAAACCATCAGAGAAATCAAAGGTAAGCTCCGCCTCTTTATGAACGGAGTGATTTCGCAGAGTCTGCGCGAAAAGGGACTGAAATATCGTCTGATCTTTGGCGTAGAACTTCCACGTCTCAAGGAGATTGCAGCTGGCTACGTGCCTAACCACGAGTTGGCACAAGCCTTGTGGAAAGAGGATATCCGTGAATGCAAGATCCTAGCAGCATACCTTCAGCCTGTAGAGAGTTTTTACCCCGAGATTGCCGACATCTGGGTGGAACAGATTCATAACAGCGAACTGGCCGACTATGTATGCATGGCACTCTTCCGACGCTTACCCTACGCCTCACAGAAGGCTTTCCAATGGATAGCCTCGGGCGAACGCATGCCAATGTATATCGGTTTCCGACTCATGACTCACCTCTTTGCAACGCTTGGTACTGAGATGAACGAGCGCAGTCGCGATGAATTTATCGACCAAGCACAAGCCATCTTGCAAGGTGACGACTTGCTGCTCAAGCAGGCAGCTCACGCTGCTCTCGAGCGATACAATGCCGACAAGGAGGGATAGTTCTTCTGAAATATAGCATCTGCCTTGGCAGCAGATGAATATGAATTGGGCTAAAAACGCCATAAAGACAAAAATAATCGGTCGTTATGGCGTTTTTTCAATAAAAAACACTATCTTTGCTCGTTACTTTACGTGTACTATGGAGTATAAGGTGCGAGAAACCGTACGTGACACCTTTGAGCAGTATCTGCAAAACAAGGGTTTACGCAAGACACAAGAGCGTTTTGCTATTCTCGAGGCCGTATATTCCATTGAAGGACACTTCACTTTGGAGACCTTGCTCGACATGATGAATGCCAGCAAGTTCCATGTGAGTAGAGCTACACTATACAACACGATGGACCTGCTCGTAGATGCCCACTTGGTCATCCGACATAAGTTTGGCAACACTTCGCAGTACGAGAAGTTATACAATATGACGATTCACTTTCATCGAGTATGTACATCGTGCGGCTCCGTGTCGGAGGTAGAAGACGAAAAGTTGCGCCAAGCCATTGAGAGCACCCATAGTCGCGGTTTCACAATCTCACATACCGCACTATACATTTATGGAACATGCTCGAAATGCGCTGCAGCCCGTCGTCGTAAAGAGAAAAAACTGAAAGAACAAAAAAACAACAAATAATATAATCATGAAAGTAGATGTATTGTTAGGCCTCCAATGGGGCGACGAAGGTAAAGGTAAAGTAGTTGACGTGCTCACTCCTCGCTATGATGTAGTAGCTCGTTTTCAGGGTGGTCCTAATGCCGGTCACACCTTAGAGTTTGAGGGCCAGAAGTATGTGCTCCGTTCTATTCCCTCTGGTATCTTCCAAGGCGACAAGGTGAATATCATTGGTAACGGCGTAGTGCTTGACCCCGCACTTTTCAAGGCTGAAGCCGAAGCGCTCGAGGCTTCTGGTCATCCCCTCAAGGAGCGTCTGCACATTTCTAAGAAGGCACACCTCATCATGCCTACACACCGCGCACTCGATGCAGCTTACGAAGCTGCCAAGGGCGATGCAAAGGTAGGTACTACAGGTAAGGGTATCGGCCCCACATACACCGACAAGGTAAGCCGCAATGGCTTGCGCGTAGGTGATATCCTCGGCGATTTCCCCACCACATATGCTAAGGCAAAGGCTCGCCACGAGGAGATCCTCAAGAACATGAACTTCGAGTACGACATCACCGAGATTGAGAAGGAGTGGATGGCTGGTATCGAATACCTCCGCCAGTTCCCCTTGGTAGATAGCGAACACGAGATCAACAACTTGCTCAAGGCTGAGAAGAGCGTACTCTGCGAAGGTGCACAGGGAACCATGCTCGACATCGACTTCGGTTCATATCCTTTCGTAACCTCTTCAAACACCGTTTGTGCTGGTGCTTGCTCAGGCCTCGGTGTTGCCCCCAACAAGATTGGCAACGTATACGGTATCATGAAGGCATACTGCACACGTGTAGGTAGCGGTCCCTTCCCCACAGAGTTGTTCGACGAGGTAGGCGACAAGCTCTGCACCCTTGGCCATGAGTTCGGTTCTGTAACAGGCCGTAAGCGTCGTTGCGGATGGATTGACCTCGTAGCTTTGAAGTACTCTATCATGATCAACGGTGTGACACACCTCATCATGATGAAGAGCGACGTGCTCGACACCTTCGAGACCATCAAGGCTTGCGTAGCTTACCGTATCAATGGTGTTGAGACAGAGGAGTTCCCCTATTCAATCGAAGGCGAAATCGAGCCCATCTACGCAGAACTTCCCGGATGGCAGTGCGATATGACCAAGATGACCTCTGAGGATGAGTTCCCCGAGGAATTCAACAACTACATCAGCTTCCTCGAGGAGGAGTTGGAGGTACCCATCAAAATCGTATCTGTCGGTCCCGACCGCGACCAGACTATCGAAAGATATAACGATTAAAGGAGACCCCCTCAGTCCTACGGACAGCTCCCCCCTCTATGGGGAGCGCCATTCAGGGGGTAACTATTAAAATATAACAAATAAGAAAAACCTTGCCCTCAGGTAATTGTTGCCCGGAGGTTCTCCCCATAGAGGGGGAGATGCCCAAAGGGCAGAGGGGGTCCGCATATGAACCCAATCTGGATAATCTTCATCGGAATTGCCCTGCTCAGCTACATCGTGCAGGCCAACTTGAACAGCAAGTTCAAGAAGTTCTCTAAAATTCCATTAGCCAATGGAATGACGGGACGCGATGTGGCCGAGAAGATGCTGCAGGCACATGGTATCCACGATGTGAAGGTCACTTGCGTGGAGGGTCACCTGACCGACCACTACAACCCGGCCGACCACACTGTAAACCTCAGCCGCGATGTATACTCATCGTGCAGCGTGGCTGCAGCCGCGGTGGCTGCCCATGAGTGCGGCCATGCCGTACAGCATGCTACAGCCTATGGCCCTTTGAAGATGCGTTCGGCCCTCGTCCCTGCAGTATCGTTCGCATCCAAGTGGGTATCGTGGATTCTGTTGGCCGGCATCATGGTTGTGGAACGATTCCCCGGGCTGCTGCTCTTCGGCATCTTCCTTTTTGCCACCACCACCCTGTTCAGCTTCATCACCTTGCCTGTAGAGATCAATGCCAGCCAGCGCGCGCTTGCATGGCTCGACCGCTCAGGCATCACTTCATCGTATAATCACCGCGATGCAGAGAGTGCCTTGCGCTCGGCAGCCTACACTTACGTGGTAGCAGCGCTGAGTTCGTTGGCCACACTCGTATATTATGTGATGATCTATATGGGACGCAGAGACTAGTACGAAAACGAAAAGAACACAATATTATTTATTAATCAACTTTATTCATTAACCAAAAATTACACAAACCATGAAGAAAATTACTTTATTGGCAATGAGCTTCTTTGCAGCTCTTTTTGTGAAAGCTCAGAATGGTGTAGAAGTTACACATCTTCTTACCAATCCTGATTTTGAAGAAGGCTCCACTGGTTGGACCCTTGCTGGTGGTGGCGGTAGCACGATTGCTACAGCTGCAAACTACGAGTACAGCGGTACCACTTTTATGGAAAGCTGGACAGCTGCACCTAACACACTTTCTGACCGTGATTGGTCGCAGACAATTGAAGTTCCTAACGGAATTTATGTTGTACGTGCATTGGCACATGCAATATTGCAGAGCGATGCTGGTGTTGTTCCTTCAGGCGTATGCATCTATGCTAACAAGGACGAAGTGCCCGTGGTTACTACTACCACAAATCCTCCCACAGAGTACAGTGTATCAACAATCGTTACTGATGGTCGCCTAAAGGTAGGTTATCGCCTTGTCTCTTGTAACATTAACTGGGCTGCATGGGATAATGTACGCATTTTCCAGTACATCGCTGATACTGAGGATGAGGCTAAGCTCATGTGGTTGAAGGATGAGCTTGAGACACTCAGAACTGCTTCTGAGGTTCTTTTGAGCAGCCACATGCAGATGGCATTGGCTGAGAACCTTGCTGCAAAGCTTGATGCTATCGCAGAGGTCGCTACATTGGCAGAGGCTGAGGCTTTGATGGCCGACATTAAGGCATTGATGGAGGAGGCTGAACTTAGCATCGAAGCTTACGAGCACCTCGCTGCTGCAATCGCTGCTGCTCAGGTAGAGTTGGATAGAGACCTTTCACAAGGTGCTGATGACCTCGAAGAGGCAATCGCTGCTGCTGAGGAATATCTTGAGAATGCTGCTGGCACAACTGCTGAGGTTGAGGCTTACATCGTACAGTTGAACGACGACGTATTCACCTATCAGATGCTCAATGCTGATGGTACCATCGAGTTCCCCGTTACTGACAAGTACATGACCAACCCCACCTTGCGTAAGGATAACCATGGTTGGAGCGGTTCAGCTCCCGGCCTTGAGCACGAGGTAATGGAGTTCTACGACTGCGACTTCGATATGTACCAGACATTGACCGACATTCCTAACGGTATGTATAAGGTATATGTACAGGGTTTCTACCGTACAGGTGGTAACGATGGTGGCGCTGCTTACCAGGATGGTTCAGAGGTTATCTCTGCTGAGCTCTATGCTAACAACGCTTCTGTACCCTTGACATCACTCTACAAGTATACTGCTTCAGGTATGGGTGTTACCAACGACCAGGTATTGAACGACTACGTTAACATGCGTGTTTCTACTAACGAAGCATTCAACCTTATTAACCCCGAAACCGAGAAGGGCTACTACGATGATAACGAATTGATCGTAGTTGTACAGGACAACACCTTGACAATTGGTTTGCGTAACTCAGGCCATTCAGGTTCTTCATGGTGTGCTTTCCGTGACTTCAAGTTGGGTTACTATGGTAATTTCCCCGCTGTTGTTCTTCGCATCAATGCAGAGAATGCAGAGGCTTGGTTGGAAGAGAACGAGGCTGTTCTTCCCGCTACAGCTGTAGTTGAACTTGAGGACGCTATCGCTGAGGCTTACGACTACACTGAGCCCGGCGAATACGAGAATGATGTTGTTAACGAGCAGATCGAAAAGTTCGACGCTGTATTTGCAGGCGTTAAGAACGTGCTCGCAATGATCAACCAGCTGAAGTCAATGTTGGACACCGCTCTAGAGCTCATGGCTCGTGAATACCCCGGCTTGGAGGCATTCTCACTTGCATACGAAACTGCATCTGACTTGGTAGAGGATGGTGCTGAGATTGAACTTGCTGAGGGTCAGACCACAGAGCAGTTCTACATTGAAGCAGTTGCTGCATTCCAGGATGCAATCAATGCATACTATGCTTCACAGCCCGCATCAAAGGAAAATCCTGCTGACTATACTCACCTCCTTCCCAACCCCAACTTCGAGAAGAAGGGTGACTGGACATGGAGCGTAATCGGTGGTGGTACCGACCAATGGAACGGTGGCTGTCGTCCTAACGAGGATGGTGGTGCAAACCGTCAGGGTGTAAACCTCTGGGGCTGGGGACTTTCTTCAGTAGACGTACACCAGGAGTTGACTAACCTCCCCAACGGTCTCTATAAGGTAAGCGCTGAACTTATCACACAGGGTGGCTATGCTACTGACCAGCACGTATATGCTGTAGGTGTTGCTAAGACTACATCTAAGGCTTTGGAAGTTGAAGGTTGGGACTCTTACGAATGGGAAGAGTTGACAACTACCGACTACGCTGTAGTTCTCGACGGTAAGCTCACAATTGGTGCTGCTTCTTCTTTGGGTGGTAGCAACTCTGAGGGTTGGTTCCAGGCTACAAACTTCAAGCTCTACTACTATGGTGAGGCTTCTGACGAAGACTTGCAGGCTGCTTGGGAGGCTTCATTGGCTCGTGCTAATGAGTATGTTAAAACCATGCTCCCCGGTGACTCTAAGGATGTAGCTGCTGCTATTGCTGCTGCAACTCCGCTTGCTACCGAAGGCAAATACACCGACGCTTGTCAGGCTTTGAACCCCGTAGTAGCTGCTGCTGATAGCGTATACAACGTTGCTAAGAACTTCTACGCTGGCAACTACCAAACAATGAGCGACCTCGGCGTTGACCTCGACAAGACTGTTAATGCAGCTTCTCTTCAGGTAATTGCTGCTGCTCTTGGTTTCGCTGATGCTACACTCAAAGCTGAGGATGCTACACACAAGTTGCTCGAGCCCACCAATGCTAAGTTGGCAGGCTATGTATCATACGTAACTTACCTCATCGAAGCAGAGAACACATTGGCTTCAATGAAGGGTGTGAAGCAAGAGTATATCACTACCGTTAAGGAACAAGTAATTGCTCTTCAGGTAGCTGACTTGGTTGCTAAGTTCCGTACAGCAGACGACTGCGAAGACCTCTTGGCTAAGTTGCAGAAGGCAATGAAGTCTCTCGAAGGCACACTCCTCATCAACTTGCGCGAGGGTGACTTGACCGAAGACCTCATCGTTAACCCCACAATTGACAGCGACGCATCAGGTTGGACAACTATGGGTGGTGGCCCGACTAATAAGGGTGAGCACTATAGCGGCGAGACTGAGAACCGTTACCTGGATGCATGGGCTCCCTCTGGCTTGAAGTTCACTGCAATCCAGGAAATCATTGGCTTGCCCGACGGTACATACGAGCTTACTGCAGCTACACGTACTGATGGTGACAATGCTTATATGTTCGCTGCTACTCAGCCTCTTGAGGCCGACACCGCTGCTTGGACTGCTTCTACTCAGTGGGCTATGTTCAAGAACTACGGTGCATATCGTGGTGAGATCTGGTACAACGACAGCTTGGCTTATGAAGCTGCTGACGGTGCCGGTGAATTCCCCTACTACAACGCTCGCAACGGTGAGGGTTACGGTTGGTCATACGACACAATCACCGTAGAGGTTACTAACCACTACTTGGCAATTGGTATTACTACAAACAATGCACTTACTGGCCAGGCTGAGTTCAATGGTGCTTGGTTGGGCGCTGATGACTGGAAGCTTGTCCTCGTTAAGAAGGCTGCTACACAGAGCGAGTTCAATCCGTTCGCTGGTATTGAGAACCTTGAGACTGTAGCTCCTGTTCAGGTAGGCATCTACGACCTCTTCGGTCGCCGCATCGAGACACCTACTGTTTCTGGTATCTATATCGTAAATGGTAAAAAGACTGTAATTAAGAAGTAATCGCATTTGCGAAAGCATCTTAATGATAAATAACGAGTCGCGTCCGCTTGTCGGGCGCGACTTTTTTTGTATTTTTGCAATAAATAGCGAAAATAAGTTGCACTCGTTGAAAATAAAGCAAGCTTTATTCACTCGTTTGCATTATCTTTGCAACATAAAATTCAAAATATAAGATACACAATGGCAACAAAACCCGGTATCCCTAAAGGAACACGCGACTTTTCACCTGCAGAGATGGCGAAGCGCAACTATATATTTGACACCATCCGCGAAGTATTCTACACCTTCGGCTTCCAACCCATCGAGACTCCTGCCATGGAGAACTTCTCTACCCTTATGGGTAAATATGGCGACGAGGGTGATAAGCTCTTGTTTAAGATTCTCAACTCGGGCGATAGCTTTGGAAAAGTTTCAGACGAAGACCTCTTGGAGCGTAATGCTCTGAAGCTTGCGGCCAAGGTTTGTGAGAAGGGCTTGCGTTACGACCTTACCGTTCCTTTTGCACGCTACGTTGTGGCTCACCGCGATGAGTTGTCGTTCCCCTTCAAGCGTTTCCAGATTCAGCCTGTATGGCGTGCCGATCGTCCTCAGAAAGGTCGCTACCGTGAGTTCTATCAGTGCGATGCTGACGTGGTAGGAAGCGATTCATTGCTCAATGAGGTGGACCTTGTACAGATGATTGATGCAGTATACCAAAAGTTCGGTATCCGAGTAAGCATCAAGATTAACAACCGCAAGATTCTCACTGGTATTGCCGAAATCATCGGTCAAGCCGATAAGATAGTAGACATCACGGTCGCAATTGACAAGCTTGACAAAATAGGACTCGACAATGTCAATGCCGAACTTGCCGAGAAGGGTATCCCCGCCGAAGCTATTGAGACCCTACAGCCCATCATCCTGCTCAGTGGTGACAACAAGAGTAAGCTCGCTACCTTGCGTACGGTACTCGCTGCCAGCGAGACTGGCTTGAAGGGTGTAGACGAGATGGAGTTCGTACTCGACAGCCTCACTCACCTTGACATCAAGAGCGAAGTAGAGGTAGACCTTACATTGGCTCGTGGACTCAACTACTATACTGGCACTATCTTCGAAGTGAAAGCACTCGACGTGCAGATTGGCAGTATCTCTGGTGGTGGCCGTTACGATAACCTCACAGGTATCTTCGGTATGCCTGGTGTATCAGGTGTAGGTATCTCCTTCGGTGCCGACCGCATCTACGACGTGCTCAACCAGCTCGACCTCTATCCCAAGAGCGCAGCCCGTGGCACCCAGGTGATGTTTGTCAACTTCGGTGCTGCTGAAGCAGCCTACTGCCTCCCCCTTGTTGCCAAACTGCGTGCAGCAGGCATTGCAGCCGAGCTCTATCCTGATAGCGTGAAGATGAAGAAGCAGATGTCTTTTGCTAACGACCACGCCATCCCCTACGTAGTGATGGTCGGCGAAAGCGAAATGCAGAGCGGCCAACTCTCTGTAAAGAATATGGTAAGTGGTGAGCAAGGTGCCATGACTATCGATGAACTGATTGTCCTTGTTACAAAAGCTTAATGTAGATTTGCCTATTGTCAGACTTTGTCATAGGCTTGACAAAATATTATCACAGGTGCGAAAAACTTTTTTCAAGCCTGTGATAATTTGTTATCGGTAATATGACAAATGTACTGCCAGTGTTAACAACTAAGATTTCAGTAGAATAATTATAAACGATGAATAAGTATCTCTCTCAAACCCTAAATCTCCCCGAGCAGGCCGTAGCCAATACGCTCAAGTTGCTTGCCGAGGGGGCCACTATACCTTTTATCAGTCGCTATCGCAAAGAGGCTACAGGCGGACTTGATGAGGTGCAGATAGCCGCTATTGATACGGCATACACCAAATTACAAGAGTTGCAGAAGCGCAAGGATACCATCCTTGCCACCATTGAGGAGCAAGGGAAACTTACTGACGAACTGCGCACCCGTATAGCCAAGTGCATGGACAGTACCGAACTTGAGGATATCTACTTACCCTATAAGCCTAAACGTCGCACTCGTGCAGAAATAGCACGCACCAAAGGCTTGGAACCATTGGCCAAGATGCTGATGGCGCAAAACTCCAATGGAGTAGAATCCATGGCCTTGCGATTCGTGAAGGGGGAGGTGAAAGATACTGACGAGGCTCTGCAAGGAGCGCGTGACATCATTGCAGAGTGGGTAAACGAAAGTGAACGTTCGCGTAACACCATACGTAACCTCTTTGCTCGCGAGGCACGCATCACCTCCAAACTCATTGCAGGCAAGGAAACCGAAGCCGATAAGTATCGCGACTATTTTGATTGGAGTGAACCTCTCGCACGTTGTTCATCGCACCGCATGCTCGCCATACGCCGAGGCGAGAACGAAGGCTTTCTTCGCGTAAGCATTACTCCTGCCGATGACACTGTTGCCATAGAACGCCTTGAACGCCAATATGTGCGCACCTCGGGTGAGTGTGCTGAGCAGATAGCCCTTGCCGTACGCGATAGCTACAAGCGTCTGTTGCGCCCCTCCATAGAGACCGAATTTGCTAATAGTTCGAAAGCGAAGGCCGACGAAGAGGCCATCCGCGTGTTCGCAGCCAACCTCAAACAACTACTCCTTGCTGCACCCTTAGGACAAAAGCGTGTGCTCGCCATTGATCCGGGTTATCGTACTGGATGCAAGGTGGTGTGTCTTGATGCACAAGGAAATCTGCTGCACAATGAGACCATCTATCCCCATCCTCCAAAATCAGATTATGCTGGAGCAGCCCGCAAACTCATTCGCCTCGTCGAACAATATAAGATAGAGGCTATATCCATCGGTAATGGTACTGCCAGTCGCGAAACGGAGCAGTTTGTCACCTCGCAGCGCTACGATCGCAAGCTGCAGGTGTTCGTAGTAAGCGAAGATGGAGCCTCCATCTATTCAGCCTCGCAGGTTGCTCGCGACGAGTTTCCTGACTATGATGTCACCGTACGTGGCGCCGTATCTATCGGCCGCCGCTTGATGGACCCCTTGGCCGAACTTGTAAAGATTGATCCCAAGTCAATTGGAGTTGGACAATATCAGTATGATGTCGACCAAAAGGAGCTGAAGTCTTCACTCGATCGTATCGTAGAGCATTGTGTCAACTCTGTTGGTGTAAATGTAAATACCGCCAGCAAGCACCTTCTCACCTATGTATCAGGATTGGGCGCTACGCTCGCACAAAACATTGTCGACTACCGTGCCGAGCATGGTCCCTTCGCCACTCGCAATGACCTGAAGCGTGTGCCTCGTATGGGCGATAAGAGTTTCGAGCAATCAGCAGGTTTTCTCCGTATCCCCGATGCTAAGAACCCGCTCGACAATTCTGCCGTGCACCCCGAGCGCTATCGTCTCGTTGAGCAAATGGCACATAACCTTGGCTGTAATGTAAGCGAACTCATTGCTAATGCTGAGTTGCGTGCAAAGGTTGATATCAATAAGTATGTGAATGAATCAGTCGGCTTACCCACGCTACGCGATATCATGGCCGAACTGGAGAAACCTGGACGCGACCCCCGCGAAGCCATCGAAGTATGGAGTTTCGATGAACGCATACGTACAATAGAGGATGTAAAGGCGGGCATGGTGTTACCCGGTATCGTCACCAATGTCACCAACTTCGGGTGCTTTGTTGATATAGGTGTCAAGGAGAAGGGGTTGGTGCACGTGTCGCAATTGGCCGACCGCTTCGTGTCAGACCCTACCACCATTGTATCAGTACACCAGCATGTGAGCGTACGGGTGATTGAAGTTGACTACTCGCGCAAACGCATCAGTCTGTCAATGAAAGAAGTATAACCCAATAGGACTACTTATAACGAATGTGCATTCTTCCTATTCCTACATTTGAATTGGGCATAAGGAAAGATTTGTCTAAAAAACGAGTAACTGAATTTGTATTTATTAAAAATATTATAGTACCTTTGTCTTATATTAAACAACTAATTTGTTAAGATTATGAAAAAGTTTTTAGTAATGGCAACTCTTTTGGTTGCAACTTTGACAGTGAGCGCTCAGGAGTACAACTGGGCTTTGGGAGTACGTGCTGGTGGTTTCAGCGGTCTTACAGTTAAGAAAACACTTGGCGAGAACGCTCTTGAGTTCGGCGCTTCTTGGAACTGGAACAACAATCTCAATGTTGACGGAGTATATTTGTGGCAGCAACCCGTAATCGGTGAAGGCTTCACCTTGTACTACGGTGCTGGTGCTTATGTTGGTTTGTGGGAGACAGAAGAAAGCAGCGCATTTGCTCTCGGTGCAGAAGGTGTTGTAGGTCTTGAGTATAAGATTCCTAATGTTCCTGTTGCATTCTCATTGGATTACCGTCCTGGTATCAATGTTCTTCCTGCCGTTGCTGGTAACCTCATCAACTTCGGTTTGGGTATCAAGTACTGCTTCTAAAAACATTTAGAGTATAAGAATAAAGAAAGCGTCTGCTACGGCAGACGCTTTCTTTTTATCTATCGTTTTACATGGCTTAGCCCCAAGCAAGAGCGCTGGCTCCAAGCACAGCAGCATCTGCATCCTCAAGTTCTGAAACAAGGAGCTTGGTCTTTCCCTTCCAGATGCTGAGCACATTAGCTTCCATTGCTTCGAGAGTAGGCTTCATAATGAGATCACCAGCCTTGGTAAGACCACCAAAGAGGATGATAGCTTCGGGAGCGCTAAAGGCGATAAAGTCGGCCAAAGCCTCACCAAGGATTGTTCCTGTAAAGGTGAACACATCCTGTGCAGCCTTATCGCCACGCATAGCAGCATCGTATACATCCTTAGAGGTGATGTCACCCTCGATGTCGCGCAACAAACTGGGCTCATCGGTATATTCTACAATTTCCTTCGCAGTGCGTGCCACACCTGTAGCAGAACAATAAGTCTCAAGGCATCCACGACGACCGCAGCCACATTGACGGCCATCTTGACGACGCGAAATTACATGACCGAGTTCTCCTGCAAAGCCATCGTGACCATACACGAGCTGACCATTGACAACAATACCGCTGCCTACGCCCGTACCGAGTGTAATCTCGATAAAGTTCTTCATGCCACGAGCAGCGCCATAGGTCATCTCGCCAATAGCTGCTGCATTGGCGTCATTGGTTACCGTCACAGGCACACCAATAGCCTTCTCGAAATCGGCAGCAAGAGGCACGATACCCTTCCAAGGAAGATTGGCAGAATGTTCGATATTACCAGTATAATAGTTTCCGTTGGAAGCACCTATGCCCATACCCTTTATCTTGGTGATGCCACCTGCTGCATCAATCATGGGAAGCAACTTGGCAGCCACCGCTGCTACATAATCGCCAAACAAGCTATAAGCCTGAGTTTTGATAGAGTCCACACTGAGGATGTTACCACGTGCGTCAACGATACCGAACACCGAGTTGGTGCCGCCGATATCCATACCTACTACATAAGGTTTGTCCATAATGGTATATATTTTAAGTTTTTAGAATTGTCGATGCAAATGTAATGATAGTTCGCTGATACCACAAATAATTCACTCTTTTTCTTTTCTGCTATCATCTGTCAGCAACAACCATACCATCGAGCAAACGTATTGTGCGGTCAGTAGTGGCTGCAAGAGTCTCATCATGGGTGACGATGATGAAGGTCTGTCCCAACTCGCGGCGCAGATCAAAGAAAAGTTGATGCAGCTCCTCCTTGTTGTGGGTGTCGAGGCTTCCTGAAGGTTCGTCGGCAAGGATTACCTGCGGACGATTTACCAGAGCACGTGCTACTGCTACACGTTGTTTCTCGCCACCAGAAAGTTCTGATGGCTTATGCGTTGCACGGTCGGTGAGGTGCAGATAATCGAGCATCTCCATGGCTCGCTGGCGAGCATCGTTCATGCTTGCGCCACCAATCAGAGCAGGCATCATTACATTCTCCACTGCGCTAAATTCGGGCAATAGTTGGTGAAACTGGAATACGAAGCCGATGTGACGATTGCGGAAGGCAGATAATTGTTTCTCCTTGTAAACTGAAATATCGACACCATCAAAGAGCACGCGTCCACTATCGGGGCGATCGAGCGTACCGATGATTTGTAGCAACGTAGTCTTACCAGCTCCGCTAGGGCCTACAATGCTGACTACCTCACCCGGATTGATGGTGAGATCAATGCCTTTGAGCACTTCAAGCGTGCCAAAACTTTTGCGTATATCGTGTAGTTGTATCATAATTTACGTATTACATATTCTGCAAGGTAACAGCCAAACACGGCGGGCATGTAGCTGATGGTCCCTGCGGTTGATTTCTTATTCTGTTCGCCTTCGACGGTAATCACAGCACGCCGATCGGCCTGCTCGGTAGAGAACACCACAGGCAACGAACGTCGCAATCCCTCCTTCTTAAGGCGTGTGCGCACCGCCTTGGCAAGACCACAATGGTAGGTCTCCCACAGGTCGGCAAAACGTATCTGTGTGATGTCGCTCTTTGCTCCAGCTCCCATGCTGCTCACGATGGGTATACCACGGCGTAGCGCTTCGGCGATGAGGGCGCACTTGGGAGCGATGGTGTCGATGGCATCGACGATGAAAAGGCGGCCCCCCACATTCCCCCCATGGGGGGATGACATTTCGTCCACATTAGAAAGTTTGTCCAATAAAGCACTTGGAGTAATTACATCCCGTGAAAATTCATTCTCGTTCTCTTGCTCTGACTGGAGCTTCCCCCCTTGGGAGGATAAGAGGGGGGCTTCTACATACATCGGCAGTTCGTGCAGACGTATCTCGGGATTGATGTCGCGCAAGCGCTGAGCCAACACCTCGGTCTTGAGACGACCTATAGTACTATGAGCCGCAGGCAACTGACGATTGATATTAGTCACGTTCACCGTATCCGCATCCACAATCGTAAGTTCGCCCACACCGGCACGGCATAGCATCTCAGCGGCATACGCACCTACTCCACCTACTCCCACTACGAGCACATGAGCATTGCTTAAGCGAGTCGTTTTATCTTCTCCCAGCAAGAGGGTAGTGCGATCAGTCCATTTGTTCTCCATCGGTTTGCTCTTTTGAAGTTTTAGTTTTCAGATGAAAAGGATTTTCAAACATCTGGTTATAGGTAGGTAATGGCTGTACATAGGAGAGCTCGTGCGCTTGTCCAAACTGCTCGGGATAGATAATCATCAAGCTATTATTTGAGAAATGTCGCATGAGCTGTGTTGGCAAATTATCAAATGCGGGTTGCCATGAGATACCGCCTCGACGAGCACTGATGAGCACGAAGAGGTGGTCGTAGCTAAGGTGTCGCGTTACGATAAGCAGATCGTTCCAATCCTCCAACTCGGCATAAGAGGTGCGCGTGCTCGGATGATTCATCTGTACGTAAGGACGTATGAGGCGTATCGTATCAGGGTGTGCATGAAAGTCAATGCGGCAGCCCAATTGTTCGCCCATACGACTTATGCGCTCAAGCCATTGATAGAATCCGGCCTCCAGTTCGGCACGCTCAGGCACTGCGACAATGATACGATGCACCACATTTACTGGCATCAGATAATTCACGATGATGACCTGCCTGTTGGTGCGGTCAAGCAATTCGGAAGCCACATTGCCAAGATAAGACTCGGTCAACTTACGTTTATGATGCAAGCCTAAGATCAGTTCGGAAGCCTCAAACTCCTTCATCGAGTGCATGATGCTTCCCACCACATTCACACCTACACGATTGTAGGTAGATAGTTGCATGTCTGCAGCAGCTGCAGCCTTGGCTGCTCTTTCCAAATTCTGTTTACCCAGTTTGAGTTGTTGCTCCACATTTCCATTGTCGAGACACACCTGCAACGCTATCATCTCTTTTTGCGATTTCGGATTACGCATCATGATAGCCGTGTCAATAAGCTGTTCCACGCTGTCCGGGTTGTTTAGTGCTACCATGATTCGCTCATTAGCCTCTTTTCCACTGGTTTGGGCCGAAGTCTCAGAGATGGCAATCTTGCGTGCCGCCTTATCCGTCACAATGGAACTTATGACACAACTTACCAATATCATTAGCACAATACCATTGAGCACATCATCACCGATAAGATATACCCCTGGAGCAATCTCCAATTGAGTTCCGACCATAATCATGGCCAATGCACCAGCGGCATGAGCATTACTGAGTCCAAACAACATTTCACGCTCAGCACACTTCATACGCAACACCTGCTGTGTTGCCCATGCTGCCATCCACTTGGTCAACGTGGCTGTAACGACTATCACCAGTACAACAACTATTGCTTCGCGATGGTCAAAAAGCGTTCTTACATTGATCAGCATTCCCACGCTAATCAGAAAGTAGGGAATGAAGAGCGCATTACCGACAAATTCAATACGATTCATCAAGGGCGAAACACGGGGTATGTAGCGGTTGAGCACCAATCCTGCGAGGAAGGCGCCAAAGAGTCCCTCCAATCCCGCAGCCTCCGAGAGTGCCGCACTCAGCACGAGCAGTACCAATACAAAGGTAAACTGGGTAACATTATCACTGTATTTCTTAAAGAAAGCTCTTGTCAGACGCGGATAGCAGAAGAAGATGAAGAAACTATATGCAGCACACTTGAGTGCAAAGCCAACCCAAAAGCGAGCACTGATATCTCCCTTGGCGCTTGCCGAGATCCCAGCCAACGTAAAAAGCGCCATTAACAATGCAAGCATGGTACCAGCAATGGCAATTGTTACACAGTCATGTCGGCTCAATCCATAACGTCCTACTACGGGATAAGCCACCAAAGTGTGTGAAGCAAGTATGCACGACAATAGTAATGAAGCTTCCCAGCGGAACCCCAGCACCCATTGCCCAACACCCAAGCCTATAATAAAAGGAATAGCAAATGTAATCAGTCCAAACACGACACCTCGTGTGCGGTTCTTCTTCAGTCCCTCCATATCCATTTCAAGGCTTGCCAAAAACATGATATAGTAGAGTCCCATCTTACCAAAGAGTTCAAAACTACTGTCGCGTGCCAGGATATTAAGTCCGTGTTCTCCCACGAACACACCAGCCAATATCATGCCAACCAAGTGAGGCACGCGAATGCGATTGAATACCAAGGGAGCAAACAATATGATGACCAGCACTACAAGAAATATCCACGTAGGGTTGGTGATGGGGAAGAGGTGTGTTATATCATTAAGTATAGACATGGTTGCGTATTTTGTGCAAAAATACAACAAAAATAGCAATTTGTCGCCCGAAAGATGTTTTTTTACTACCGCAAAAACTACTTTCAATCCCCAATCTTTATCTTTTTATTTATTTTTCGTATTTTTGCACGCAATTTGTTAGAATATTAAAAACAAGTCATAACTCACAACTTATGAAAGTAGCTATTGTAGGAGCCAGCGGAGCTGTAGGACAAGAGTTCCTCCGTGTGCTCGAAGAGAGAAACCTCCCCATCGACGAACTCGTATTATTCGGTTCGCCCCGTAGTGCAGGTAGTACCTATACCTTCCGTGGTCAAGAACTCACAGTGAAATTGCTCCAGCACAACGATGATTTCAAGGATATTGACATTGCCTTCACCTCTGCAGGCGCAGGCACCTCAAAAGAATATGCCGACACCATCACCAAGTATGGCGCTATCATGATTGACAATAGCAGCGCTTTCCGCATGGACGAAGATGTACCCCTCGTGGTGCCCGAAGTGAATGCAGAGGATGCGCTCACCCGTCCCCGCGGTATCATTGCCAACCCCAACTGCACCACCATCCAGATGGTAGTAGCACTCAAAGCCATCGAGCAACTCTCACATATCAAGAACGTACATGTTTCAACCTATCAGGCTGCCAGCGGTGCAGGTGCTGCTGCTATGGCTGAGCTCTATGAGCAGTACCGTCAGGTATTGGCAGGTGAGCCCGTCACTGTAGAGAAGTTTGCCTACCAGTTGGCCTTCAACCTCATTCCTCAGATTGACGTGTTTACCGACAATGGCTACACCAAGGAGGAGATGAAGATGTATCACGAGACTAAGAAAATCATGCACTCTGATGTGTGCGTAAGTGCCACTTGTGTGCGTGTTCCCGCCCTGCGTTCACACTCTGAAAGTATCTGGGTAGAGACCGAGCGCCCCATCAGCGTAGAGGAGGCTCGCGAAGCATTTGCTAAGGGCGATGGACTCGTACTCATGGACAACCCCGCAGAAAAGGAGTATCCCATGCCTCTCTTCCTTGCAGGCAAGGATCCCGTATACGTAGGACGCATCCGCAAAGACCTTGCTAATGAAAACGGACTCACCTTCTGGATTGTGGGCGACCAGATCAAGAAGGGTGCAGCTCTCAATGCTGTGCAGATTGCTGAATATCTGGTGTCACAAGGCGTTGTGAAGTAATCACACTCCCATCAAATACAATAATCGGCAGCACTGCGGTGCTGCCGATATTATTTTATCCAAGTACGCCAACAATCTCTGCCGCCTTGTCCAATGCTTCAGGCTTGCCGGCATCTGCCCAGCGGAAGTTGGCTGGCGCTTCTACACAACGTATATGGTGTGTTAGCGAGTTTTGCCAATAGAAATTAATGATTGAGAACACCTCATCTGCCTCACGGAGCAATGGGAATAGCGTGGGCGAAATCACATGTATTCCAGAGAAGGCCCTCAACCTGTACTGCTCGTCATCCTCAATAAGGCGCCCCAGTGTCTGCTGCAATCCATCGTATGATGTACGCACCTCTCCTGACTTTATGTTCTTCCAACCCACCAAATAGTCCTCATCATCAAAGATGAGATAGCGCGAGGTGTCACGCTTGCTCACGAGCAGCGAGGCCTCAGCACCATCGGCGACGTGAATATTATATAATTCTTCTAAATCAGCATTGGAGAAGATGTCCACATTATGAATCAGCACAGGGCTGTCGGAATCAAACAAGGGCAATGCCTTGCGTATGCCTCCACCCGTATCAAGCAGTTGGCCCCGCTCATCGGAGAAGGCTACATCGAGACCAAAACCACTGTTGGCATTCACATAATCAATAATCTGTTCGGCAAAGTGATGCACATTTATCACCACACGACGGAAACCCGCATTGCGCAACTTCAGCAGTTGATGCGCTATCATAGGTCTACCAGCCACCTCTACCATTGCCTTGGGACAGTGGTCGGTGAGAGGCTTCAGCCTTGTTCCAAGGCCTGCAGCAAATATCATTGCGTTCATCTTAATATCTATAATAGGCCTATCAGAGGCCCCATTCAACATTAAACATCACTTCTTGCCAAAATTCTTATCAATCTTCAAGAATGCCGACACCACAAAGGTTACAGCACAACATGCCATAATCCACACAAAGAAAAGGCGATAGCCCATCCACTCCTGCAGAGCGCCTGCCATCATGCCAGGCAACATCATGCCTGCAGCCATGAAAGCCGTTGCGATAGCATAGTGAGCCGTCTCGTGAGTACCGCGCGCATAATATATAAGGAAGAGCATGTAGGCCGTGAATCCAAAGCCATAGCCAAACTGCTCTATGAAGAGGCACGAGGAAACCACGTAAAGGTTGGCGGGTTGCACATAACTGAGATATACATAGACGATATCGGGTAGCGAGATGGCCCACACCATAGGCCACAACCAGCGTTTGAGTCCGCCACGCGATATGCATACACCGCCGAGGATACCGCCAAGCGTCAGTCCTATCGGCCCCAGGGTTCCCTGGATGACACCTATCTGCTCCAATGTCAATCCTAATCCGCCCTCACTGATAGGATCCATCAGGAAGAGCACGCCCATCTTGGACAACTGCGCTTCGGGGAAGCGGAACAACAGCATGAAGAGCAGAGCAGGCAGAGCACCCTCTTTTTGGAAAAAGGTGACAAACGTGTGGGCAAACTCCTTCAAGAGGTTACGAACAGCAAAGTCACGCGGCGCATCGTTCGAGGGATGCGGCAACTGCCACGCGTGGTATAGTCCTACGACAACAAACAGCGCAGCTACAACAAGGAAAGCCATAATCCACGCCTCACGCTCATCGCCACAGCGACGCATGAGCCAATCCACCAGGATGAGCATACCTCCCTGTGCGGTAAGCGTCGCTAAACGGTAGAAGGTACTGCGTATACCCACAAAGAACGATTGGTCGCCCTCAGAGAGCGCCATCATATAGAATCCGTCAGCAGCTACATCGTGCGTAGCCGAGCTGAAGGCCAAGAGCCAGAATATGGCCAAGGTCCACTGCAAGTAGCTCGCCATGGGCAGTGTGAATGCGATGCCCGCCATGCCAACTCCCATAAGTAGTTGCATAGTCACAATCCACCAGCGTTTTGTCTTGAGCAGATCCACAAACGGGCTCCATAGCGGCTTGATTAGCCAGGGTAGATAGAACCACCCGGTGTAGTAGGCCACCTCGGCATTGCCAAGTCCCAACTGCTTATACATCACCACCGAGAGTGTGATGACAATCACATAAGGAAGTCCCTCTGCAAAGTAGAGTGAGGGCACCCAAGCCCAAGGATTACGTTGTCCGGTTCGTTGCATAGTGCCTATTTTTCTTACAAAGATACGAATAAGCGAGCGAATAACAATGCTTTGATTAAGAAAGCTTGCTTGCTATAATCTAAGCATTGTTAATTCACAGCGAGCGAAAGTATCTAAGCGGTTCACCGCAAAGATACGAATAAACGAGCGAGAAATACCAAGCTTGCTTGGATATTTTTCCAAGCGAGTGTAAGTATCTAAGCGGTTTACCTCAAAGATACGAATAAACGAGCGAGAAATCCCAAGCTTGCTTGGATATTTTTCCAAGCGAGCGGAGGTGTCTTCACGATTTATCGTAAAGATATAATGCAATCTCTCGTTTTTTTGCTACTTTTGTATGGTTTTTTCAAGACAAACGATGAAGACGTTACAGCAGCTATTTTTACAGCATACAGGAGAGGAGGCTCACACCTGCACTCCCCTTACTCCAGCCGGTTCAAACCGTCGATACTACCGTCTTACTGCCGGCAGCCTCTCTCTTATAGGCGTAGTAGGCACCTCGGTACAAGAGAACGAAGCCTTCATAGCCCTTGCCAGACAGATGCTTAGTAAGGGGCTGCCCGCTCCTCAAGTGTATGCCGTGAGCGACGACCGCCTGCACTACCTTCAGCAGGATCTGGGCGACACTTCACTCTTCGCCCTCTTGATGAAAGCTCAGCAACTTGGAGGCTATGAGGAGACCGACATTGACATGCTTCGCTGCGTGATGCGACTCCTTCCCGACATCCAGTGGCGCACTGCCGAGGACTTCAACTTCGATTGCTGCTATCCGTCGCCCGCACTTGATCGCCGTGGCATCCAATGGGATCTTCACTATTTCAAGTACTGTTTCCTCAAGGCTACAGGACTTGAGTTTGAGGAAGAGCGCCTCGAGGACGACTTCGATCGCTTAGCCTCGGTGCTGCTCTATGAAGACTTCCACACCTTCATGTACCGCGACTTCCAATCACGCAACATCATGATTCACGAGGGAGCGCCCTACCTTATCGATTTTCAGGGTGGCCGCCGCGGACCTATCGAGTACGACCTCGTGTCGTTCCTATGGCAAGCCCGCGCCTGCTTCACCCCCGACATCCGCCACACACTCATACAAGAATATCTCGCCTCGGCCCGTCGCTACCGCTCGTTCGACGAAGAGGTCTTCCACCGCCGACTGCGCTACTTTGTGCTCTTCCGCACATTGCAAGTGTTGGGAGCCTACGGTTATAGAGGATATTTTGAGCACAAGGCACATTTCGTGCAAAGCATCCCCATGGCAATCGAGAATCTGCGCACACTGTTGCATGAGGAGTTTGCCGACCTGCCTTACCTCACCGATCTGCTGCGCCAGCTCACCGCACTCCCTCTCTTCGAGCCCTACAAAGAGGATACCGAGCTCACCGTACGCATCACCAGTTTCTCTTACAAACGAGGCATTCCCAGCGACGATAGCGGTAATGGAGGTGGCTTCGTTTTCGACTGTCGCGCCATACACAACCCCGGACGCTACGACGAGTACAAACAGATCACCGGACGCGATGAACCCGTCATCGCCTTCCTCGACAAGGAAGAAGCCATGCAGCAGTTCCTCGCTCACATTTATGGCATCGTAGATTACTCGGTAGAGAAATACCAGTCGCGCGGATTCAAGAATCTCATGGTGTCGTTCGGCTGCACTGGCGGCCAGCATCGCTCCGTATATGGCGCCGAGCACTTGGCTGCGCACCTCACCGCAAAGTATGGAGTGAGAGTCATACTCACCCATCGCGAGCAGGGGATCACACAGGAGTTTGCATCCCACACCATAAATAAATAAGAATAGTAACGAAGTTTATAAATAGCAAAACATATATATGATACTCATTGCCGATAGCGGATCTACCAAGACCGACTGGTGCTTGTGCGACAACAGCACCATCATCCAAAGCATACAAACCCAAGGCATTAACCCCTACCATCAGACCGAGGAGGCTATTGAGCAGGTCCTCACCGAAGAACTGTTTCCGCAACTTGTGGCTCAAAGTTCATCGCTCGCGGCTCAAGGTTCATCGTTCAGTGTTATCTTCTATGGCTCAGGTTGCGCCAATGAAACCGCTTGCAATCGCGTCAAGGAGGCTATACATAAGACGCTCGGCACGACCGATATCACCATTCATAGCGATCTGTTGGGAGCTGCCCGCGCCCTGTGTGGTCACGATGAGGGCATCGCCTGCGTGCTCGGAACAGGTTCAAACTCATGCCTATACAATGGTAAGGAGATCATTGCCAACGTTCCCCCATTGGGTTATATCCTCGGCGACGAAGGTAGCAGTGCCGTGCTGGGCCGCCGCCTCGTGGGCGACTGCCTCAAGAACCAACTTCCCGAAGCCATCCGCAATGAGTTTCTCAGCGAGTACGGGCTCACCCAAGAGATCATCCTCGAGAAGGTATACCGTCAGCCCCTGGCAAACAGATTCTTGGCCAGCCTCACTCCGTTCCTCTCCAAGCACCGCGATGTGCCCGAGATACACCATCTGCTCGTCGATAGCTTCATTGATTTCTTTGTACGCAACGTCAAGCAATACCGCCGTCCCTGGCTTCCCATCCACTTTGTGGGATCCATCGCCAATGCCTTCAGCACCGAACTCAAGGAAGCTGCAGAGAGCCTGGGTATGGAGTTGGGTAGCATCCTCAAGAGTCCCATGGAGGGCTTGGTCAAGTTTCATTGCAGCTAAGACTCATACTTCATCCAATTAGCATCTGCAAGTTGAATTCGCCTGGACGTGTAAATATAAAGAAAGTTGATAATAAGTTATAATAACGATAATGAATATGCAAAGAATCTTATTACTGGTTTTGTTAAGCGTATTTAGTCTCTTGGGATATGCAGATGATGATAAACCGACCCCCATACAGCCTACGGCTGATATGAAAGGGATTTCGACAAGCAATTTCCCTATCATTGATGGCTCCGATTCAACGGAACCTTTGAGAGATATCTTGATGTGTAAGCTATTGGGGTTTAAGTACAGGTGGGAAAGAAGTTTTATGGTTCAATACGGAGGCCCGTACGGTATAGAACCTCAATACACCTGTTCGCAAGAAGAGTGGAGCCATCTGGAACTTGATTGCTTGTTGAAGAGTAATACGCATGGTTCATTCATTAACTTGATAGATGGCAAGGTGGAGGTGATATTTACTGCCCGTAGCATGTCTCGAGACGAAATTGTATATGCCAAAGAAAAGGGTGTGGAGTTGATTGAAAAGCCCATAGCTAAGGATGCTTTGGCTTTCTTGGTCAATCCTGCCAATATCGTTGATGATCTTTCTATAGAGCAGATACAAGGAATCTATACAGGAGATATTACCGATTGGAGTGAGGTGGGTGGTGAAGACATGGCCATTACCCCTTACGTGCGCAATCGCAATTCGGGCAGTCAAGAAAAGTTCGAGACCATGGTGATGGCCGGACTAACCATCAAGGATTTTCCTGAAATGCAAATCGGTACAGGCATGATGGCCCCCTATTATCAGTTAGAGCGAGACAAAAGCGGTATAGCCTATTCTCCTTTCTATTATTACGGTGTAATGGTGGCAAATGGTCTTACCAAGGCAATCGGAGTGAATGGTATTCCGATGAATAAGGAGAATGTACGCAACAACACCTACCCCTATGTTACCGATGTATATGCCGCTGTGCGTTCTGATATTGATAAATCGTCCATGGCTTACAAACTGTTCGAGTATATAACCACAGAAAAAGGACAGGATATCGTGGAAGAAAGCGGCTACATCCCTTTAAGAGATTTTTCCGATATAAAGAAAGTCGAAAAGGTCGAGCATTCAGAAAGATACTACGACCTGCAAGGCCGTCCTGTAGCAGCACCCACGCGTGGAATCTATATCAAGGATGGGAAGAAAGTAATAATCGGGCAATAGCTCGTTTATTACTTGACGATGACGATAACGATGACTATTAGTTAAGAATACTAAAACCTCATATCATGAAAACCTCAGTACGAATATTCCTCAGTGCATTGATGCTCCTTTGCAGCATCAGCCTATATGCCGAGCATCGCTTCTTCCCGGCCAACAGCATCCGTTGTGTCAATGTAGTCACGAAGACCGTTTACGAGTGGGATCCTATGGTAGGTGGCAACCAGCAGAAGAACACCTATTACCATTATTACACAGGTAACGACACCATTGTGGACGGCAAGCCCTGTGTGATGCTGTGGAAGTATTGTGAAGATACCCCCAAGGAGAAGGAGCTGCGCTTCCTTTGCGAAGAGAATGGACTCATCAGCTACAAGTACCCTCTTCCCGAAGGCGGATACTCCGACTGGACAATCCTTTTTGAGTTCCCCGAAGGAGGCTGGATAGAGGGAGAAAGTTATACTGACGGATATTTTAATGGAGAACCATCATCGGCCAAAGCCATAGTCAGCACCTGCACCCTACTCAATGGTGAAGAGATCCAAACAAACTTTGGGAAATTGATGTACGGCATCGGTTACAACGATTGGCCTTTCTTTGAATATCGAGAATACACCAATGGTGCGAGCAAAGACCTTCGACCCTTCAATTTCTACCGCAACGACACTCTGCTATGGGGAAAGCCTGCGACACATGGCCCCTTCTTCCCAGCCCACAGTATCCGTTGCACCAATATGGTGACATCCCAATTCGGCCGCGACACCACCTACTACAACATCTATACTGGCGGCGATACGTTAGTCGATGGCAAGGAGTGTGTGCAACTGTGGCAGTACTGTACCGACACGCCCGAAGAACTTGAAATGTCTCTGCTCCATGAGGTAGACGACAAGGTGTATATCAGATACACCGACGATGGGGAGTGGAATTTACTCTACGATTTTTCATTACCTGTATGGCATGTGGGCGACAGTATCGAACATGCCGAGTCTTATCGTATACCCATAGAATCAGTAGATACCATTACCATGCTCAATGGCAAGAAACGCCAGGTGGCCAATGGTATAGCCAATGGTGGTCTTATCCATGGCATAGGTCGCGCTTACTATTCATACTTCAACCTTCCTTATTCCATAGCAGAATGCCAGTCGAGTCATCCCGTCAGCTTCTACTACTGGAACCAATTACTCTTGGGTAAGGAACTTCCGAAGGAACGTGAAGACCGTTTCTTCCCCGCCAATGAAGTGTATACCAGTAGCCGGCTCATAAGTCATAGCCATAACTTCGAAGATTTTACGATAGAGTTCGACACTATAGATTATAATATATGGACAGGCAATGATACCATCGTTGATGGGCGTCAGTGCGTTACTTTATGGAGCAATTCTACGGATACTATCAAATTGTATGGTCTAATCTACGAAAGTCTCAACGGAGTGGTGTATTTTAATTGGTGGGGAGAATACAGAAAAGATTGGCTGACTCTCTATGATTTCACCCCACGCAGATGGAAGCCTGGCGACAAGATCTGTCTATGCAGTAATGGCCTTGATGATGAATATGTGAATATAGACGATGTATCTTCGGTTACACTCCACAACGGCGAAAAGGTGCCTTTCATAATACTCAGTACCTTAGGCGGTTCAGGTCTTATTTATGGTATAGGCTATAATGACAATATGTTCTTTAGCCCTGAAGCAGTTGGTACTCCCCTCAGTTTCTATCGCAACGGAGTGCTACTGTGGGGTAAAGAAGAGCAACCGGGCAATTCGGTAGTAGCGCCTATGGTAAATAAAGTCCTCACCCCCTACTACGACCTGCAAGGCCGCCCCGTAGCAGCACCTACGCGTGGCATCTATATCAAGGATGGGTGTAAAGTTATTTTCAAATAACTTCACAACGATGACGTTAACGATAACGAAAACTATCTTTATGCTTAGCTGTGAATAGAAGAACAAATGTAAAAAGCAAGTTGTGGGAGCTATGTAGCTCCCACAACTTGCTTGTAGTGATGCGCATTGCGAGTTTCGCCCCTCGAAAAGGCGTTTTCATCCCCAAAGGACTGTTTTCAGGAGATAAATGTTTATAAATAGGTTGGCGGTGGCAGCCTATGGCTGCAACGATAACGTTAACGTTGACGATGACTTGCAG
>JAFZFZ010000064.1 GCA_017557005.1 Bacteroidaceae bacterium
CGAGATTATGCGTGCTGTATATTTGAAGGGAACAACCTTTGTGGATATGTGGCATAACTTTGCAGCACTCGGAGTATTTGTTGTAGTCTTCAATCTTCTTGCTACCATAACATATAGGAAACGGACAGGATAGACAGTATGGGATATCTGGGATTTATAAAACACCCGTAGAAGTGCGTAGCAACGGGGTTTGGTGCATTTTGGGTGCAGATTTTTGGACACAAAAAAACGAGCAACTTTCGTTGCTCGTTCTCTGCGGAAAGGGAGGGATTCGAACCCCCGGTGCCTCTCAGCACGGCGGTTTTCAAGACCGCTGTAATCGACCACTCTACCACCTTTCCAGTGCTTTGTGTAGGTGTTCCTTTTCAAAAGCGATGCAAAGGTATAGGTATTTTTTGAAACACGCAAGCCTTTTCCCATTTTTTTTCAAAAAAAGTGCAAAAAAGTTGATTTTTCTTCGTTTTTCGGTCATTTTACCCTCTTTTCTGGCTATTTCGTCTACTTCTTACACCGTTTTTACAGCATTTACCGTTCCCTAGAAAATCTTCATTAGGTATATAGAGAGATTCTCACAAAAAAATACTAATTTTGCGGCCAATATATATAATAGGACTCAACTTTCACAAACGCGAAAGCAGGTAGTTGAATGAAGATAAAGGGAGATAAAGGGAGATAAAGGCTAAATGATATGTACGCGGCGTACTAAACTATTGGCATTTAACTCCCCCGAAACGAAGCAAAGCGAAGTTCTATCTCCTTTAACTCCTTTAACTCTTGTAAAGTGAGTTTACGGAACTTAAATAATAGGATATATACAGATGATATACCCGAACAATTTCGAGCAGAAGATAGGCTTCGACCACATACGCCACATACTCCGCGAGCGCTGCCTGAGCACGCTCGGCAAGGACCGTGTCGACGACATGCACTTTGCCACCGATCCCGAGGAGGTAAACCGCCTACTCGACGAGGTCACCGAGTTTGTGCGCATCATCCAGGAGGAGGACTCCTTCCCCAACCAGCATTTCTTCGACGTGCGCCCCGCCTTGCGCCGCGCCACCATCGAAGGACTCTACATGGACGAGGGCGACCTCTTTGACCTACGCCGCTCGCTCGACACCATAAGTCAGATCATAAAGTTCCTAAGCCCCTCTCTTATCCCCCCAGGGGAGGAAGATAGGCTCAACGAATCAAAGTCATCCCCCTTTGGGGGGAACGAGGGGGGCCAATACCCCAACCTTGCCGCCTTGGCATCCGATGTACACT
The DNA here is from genome assembly GCA_017557005.1 of Bacteroidaceae bacterium. Taxonomy (GTDB): domain Bacteria; phylum Bacteroidota; class Bacteroidia; order Bacteroidales; family Bacteroidaceae; genus UBA1189. The sequence goes on from JAFZFZ010000064.1 coordinate 1,267, forward strand.
CCTTCCCCACCCTCATCCGCCGCATTGACGGCATTGTCAACAAGTTTGGCAAAATCAAGGACAACGCCTCACGCGCCCTGGCAGAGATACGCCGCGAGCTGGCCGCTACCACAGGCAGCATATCGCGCACGCTCAACTCCATCCTGCGCTCGGCCCAGGCCGAAGGCATTGTCGACAAGGATGTGAACCCCACCGTCCGCGACGGCCGTCTGGTCATCCCCGTGGCACCCGCACTGAAGCGCCGCATCAAGGGCATCGTGCACGACGAGTCGGCCACCGGAAAGACCGTCTTCATTGAGCCCGCCGAGGTTGTAGAGGCCAACAACCGCATCCGTGAGCTCGAGGCCGAAGAGCGCCGCGAGGTGATACGCATCCTCACCGAGTTTACCGACGAGGTGCGCCCACAGATCCCCGAGATACTCGAATCCTACTCCTTCCTTGCCGAGATCGACTTCATCCGTGCCAAGGGCCTCACCGCCATCGCCATGGACGGCATCAAGCCCCAGATGCACAGCTACCCCCACATCGACTGGGTAGAAGCCATACATCCTCTGCTACAAATAAGCCTTGCCAAGCACCACAAGAAAGTGGTACCACTCGATATCACCCTCCATCGCGAGCAGCGCATCCTCATCATCTCGGGCCCCAATGCCGGAGGTAAGTCGGTATGTCTGAAGACCGTTGGACTGCTGCAATACATGCTGCAGTGCGGCATGCTCATCCCCGTGAGGCGAGCAGGCGGAGCGGGTATATTCGAGAGCATCTTCATCGACATAGGCGACGAGCAGAGCATCGAGGACGACCTCAGCACCTATAGCAGCCACCTGCTCAACATGAAGAATATGATGCGCGAGGCCAATAGCCGCAGCCTCATCCTCATCGACGAGTTTGGTAGCGGCACCGAGCCCCTCATCGGAGGCGCCATGGCCGAGGCCGTGCTGCGCCGCTTCAATGCCAAGCAGGCCTACGGTGTCATCACCACCCACTACTCCAACCTCAAGCAGTTTGCCGAGAACCACCCCGGCGTAGTCAACGGAGCCATGCTCTACGACCGCCACCAGATGCAGGCCCTCTACCAGCTGCAGATAGGCAACCCCGGCAGCTCGTTTGCCGTAGAGATAGCCCGCAAGATAGGGCTCCCCGAGGAGGTTATCGCCGATGCCTCAGAGATTGTAGGTAGTGAATACATACAATCAGACAAGTACCTGCAGGACATCGTGCGCGACAAGCGCTACTGGGAGACCAAGCGACAGAACATCCGCCAGAAGGAGAAGCAGCTCGAGACCCTCATCGCCCAATACGAAGGCGAGATGGAAGAGCTCAAGAAGTCGCGCAAGAGTGTCATCCGCGAGGCCAAGGAGGAGATGAAGCAGCTGCTACAAGAGTCGAACGCACGCATCGAAAACACCATACGCACCATCAAGGAGGCACAAGCCGAGAAGGAGCAGACCCGCCAGGCACGCCAAGAGCTGGCCGAATGGCGCGAAGTCGTCACCGACACCGGTGCCGACGAGTACGAAGCACGCATACAACGCAAGATGGAGCAGCTCAAGGCACGACAAGAACGTAAGAAATTGAAGAAGGAAGGCCCCCACCCCGCCTCCCCCAAGGGGGAGGAGACCAAAACCTCAAGCTACCAATCATCCCCCCTTGGGGGGAACGAGGGGGGCCGTGGGTCTCTTGAGGTTGGCTCCCTCGTCCGCATCAAGGGCCAGCAGACCATCGGCACCATCGAGCAGATCAATGGCAAGAATGCCATGGTCACCTTCGGCATGATGCGCACCATGACCAAGCTCGCTAAATTGGAGCCCGCCACCCAGGAGGCTGCACGCCAGCAGGAGGCCGAGCGCCCACGCGCCTACACCTTCCTGAGCCGCGAGACACAAGAGAACATCTCCGAGCGCCGCCTCCACTTCAAGCAAGACATCGACGTGCGCGGCATGCGTGGCGAAGAGGCCCTGCAAGCCGTCACCTACTATATCGACGATGCCGTATTGCTCAGCATGCCCCGTGTGCGCATCCTCCATGGCACCGGCAACGGCATACTGCGCACCCTCATCCGCCAATACCTGAATGCCAACCCCGCCGTGGCCAGCTGCCGCGACGAACACGTACAGTTCGGAGGAGCAGGCATCACAGTGGTGGAGTTAAATTGAAAATTGAAAATTGAAAGTTGAAAATTCCCACACCATTCAACATTAAACATTAATCATTCAACAATAAACATTCAACAATAAATCAACATGATGAATATCTCATTCGTAGACATTATCGAATTCATCGGCACCTTTGCCTTTGCCATCAGTGGTATCCGCCTGGCTTCAGCCAAGCAGTTCGATCTCTTTGGAGCCTATGTCGTAGGCCTTGTCACCGCCATCGGTGGTGGTACCATCCGTGACCTCCTGCTCGATGTCACCCCCTTCTGGATGAACAATCCCATCTACCTCATCATCACTGCCCTTGCCCTGCTGTGGGTGATGATATTCAGCAAGTATCTGGTGCGTATGAACAACACCTTCTTCCTCTTCGACGCCATCGGTCTTGCCCTCTTCGCCGTAGTAGGTATACAGAAGACCCTCGACGCCGGCTTCCCCCTCTGGGTAGCCACCATCATGGGTACCTTTACCGGTGCAGCAGGTGGAGTGCTGCGCGACGTGTTCATCAATGAGATCCCCCTCGTATTCCGCAAAGACATCTACGCCATGGCCTGCGTCATGGGCGGCTTTGCCTACTGGGTATGCGGCCGCTTGGGCACCGACCCCGTCATGACACAGATCATCTGCGGCATCAGCGTGTTCCTCACCCGCATCCTGGCCGTGAAGTTCCACGTCAGCCTCCCCATCCTCAAGGGCGAAGACGAGGAGTAACATCGGACTCTTTACAAAATGAAATATACTTAAAAGCAAGAGAGCTTGACTATGGCCAAGCTCTCTTGTTTTTATACTATTACTCCATATTTACCTTAATCCGTTGCGAGCGTAAACCTTTTCCTGAGACAGTCAACGAGACGCTTCCCTTCTTCTTTGAAGAGCGCAACACAACGAGTGCACGTCCTTTCCAGACGTTATGGACGACATCTACTGTTGAGCCTAACTCCTTAATATCAGCATTTCCAAATGCCGCCAGTGCGCCATTTCCTTGCAAAGACAACTTCAGTTCATTGACCGAGTTCAGGCATATTACTCCTCGCTTGTCAACTACCTCTACTGTAACAAATGCAAGGTCTTGTCCATTAGCCTTGATTGCAGTTCGGTCGGCTACAAGACGTACTGCATAAGGTTCTCCTGCCGTACGCAATGTATTGCGTCCTGTATTCATTTCCACTATCGGGTTCCCTTGCTCGTCAACTGCCTCGGCACGCAATGTACCCGGTATATAAGGCACGGTTATCACCGCCTTATACTCCTCTTTTCGTGTAGTTGGGCGCTCAGCAACAAGACTATCGTTGATATACAAACGCACACGAGGCGAACGGCTGTATATCTCCACCTCTATCGGACGACCTTCGTGACCTGGCCATGTCCAACTTTCAAACGTAGGCCACACACTCCACTGCGTCTCCCTTATCTGTCCATAGTAGCCATTAGGCTCCTTCACCGAGAGATAGAGCGGACGGTCAACATTCCACAACATATCCCTATAGTAGGAAATAGGCTTTCGTTGTCCCACAAAATCGATATCGCCACAGTAGGCCGCATGCCAAGGGAACTGATTGCGATGATAGTGCTCGCCCTCACTCTCACCCTGATAATACCAACGTCCTATACCACTCTCACCTTGATAATCAACGGCTGTCCACACAAAATCCCCAAAGATATAGGGATGGTCGGCACTATATGCCCAATTCCAGAAAGCTTCGCGAGGATACGATTCGCTTTGGTACATCACACGTTGCGGATCGCGCTCATGATCCGTCACGTGCTTATGCATCATATAATTGTATCCCACCAATTCGAATGCCTCTGCCAACGGGTCATATATTTCCCAATCGCTATCCCAAGCGCAGAGCGCCGAGGTCACGGGACGTGTAGGATCCAGTTTACGACACAAGCCAGCCAACTTCCTCGCAGTTGTCACCACTTGTATCTCCTTGCGCTCGATAACCTCATTGCCTACACTCCAAGCAAAGATGCTCGGATGATTGCGATCACGCAGCACGAGCGCCGAAAGGTCCGCTTTCCAATGTTCATCTATTAGCGTAGAATAGTCGTAGGGAGTCTTAGCTGTACGCCAACCATCGAAGGCTTCATCTATTACAAGTAATCCAATGCGGTCACAAGCATCCAAGAATGCTTCGGAGGGAGGGTTATGACTGGTGCGCACGGCATTGAATCCCGCAGCCTTCATCAATTCGGCTTTACGCTCCTCCGCACGGTCGAAAGCCGCAGCACCCAGTATGCCATTATCGTGATGCAGGCAGCCACCATTAAGTTCGATCGGCTGTCCATTGAGTAGCATGCCCTGTTCTGCACTAAACGCGATGCTGCGAATACCAAAAGGCTGAGTGATTCGGTCTAAATGCTCATCCAAGCCGTCCTGCTCGTAAGTTGTAAGTTCCACATTATATAAATAAGGAGTATCGGGGCTCCACAAACAAGCCTTAGGTACGGAGAGCAAGAACTCCACCACCTGCTCTTCATGTGGCTTCAAACTCACGATGCGACTTTTATAACAGTCAAAACGACCATTATCATTTGTCTTTCCTTGCAGGTTAGCATCCACACATAAAATGCGTTCGCTACCGCTTTCATTGACCACGGTCGTCTGCACACGCACCTGACTCATACCTTCAGCATCCACTACCGGCGTAGTCACAAAAGTGCCCCAATGCTTAAAATGCACATCAGCCGTCTCTATGAGCCACACGTGACGATAGATTCCCGAGCCCGTATACCAACGGCAATTCTTCTGCTGCGAGTTATCTACGCGCACAACAACATCATTATGACCCTCGTGCAACAGCTCCGTCACATCGCGCAAGAAGGATGTATAGCCATAGTGATGCGTTCCTGTGGAGACACGATTGACAATAACCTCTGCATTCATATATACACCCTCAAAGTAAAGGGAATAGCGTCGGTCAATCTTTTTCGATTTCAAGTGCAGCATCTTACGATATTCACCCTTTCCTGTAGGGTAATAACCTCCATCATTACCAGCAGGCTCATCAGCTACAGGTACTCCTTCGATACTCCAATCGTGCGGAAGGTCCACGCGCACCGCCGGCTGCCTCTCCTTGACGAACTCCCAATTATCATCTATCAACGTGCGCCTTTGCTGCGCCACTACCGATGCTACGCCAAACACCGTAGCTACAAGCATCACATAGAAACGAGAACTTTTTTTCATGGTTTCAACACTTTTATTTGATTTTTATAAGATTCACACGCGCGCAATAGGCTTTTTCAGGTGAAAAAAGTTTATAAATAGGTTGGCGGTGGCAGCGCGAATGCGCTGAAACGTTGACGATAACGATGACGTTAACGATAACTGCTACCCGGATGGTTAATTTTCAATTTTTAATTTTCAACTTTAACCTTTAACCCTTAACCTCTAACCTTTAACCCTTAACCCATCACCTTTAACCCTTCACCAACTCATAAAGCCCCTTCGAAATGGCGCTCTTCACCAAGCGACCCTCAGCCACCATCTCGGCAATGCGGCGACGTGCGGTACTCTCGCTGCAATGGCAGAGAGTAGCAAAGTTACGCACACTGAGGTATTGGTGAGTAGCGAAGAACTCCGTGAGAGCCTCCTCGGTACGTGTATCGCTGAGCGGATGCCCCACAATGCCATCACACTCGAAGGTAAAGTCGGCAAGCAACTGAACAAGCTTCTTCGAGGGTTGGAAGGTGACTCCCTTTGCCTCGATATCCTTGCTCGTGATGCTACGAGCAGTGCTCTTGCCAGGTTTAGTGCCCACCTCAAGGCGCAAAACACCAAGATTGCCTAATGCTACGCGGCGACCACTCTCGAGAGCACGGATGATTTCACGTTCCATGGCGTCCCACACAGCAATCACATCGGAGGGAGTAGCGCTGTTGGCATGACTGATACTCTCGGCCATATCCTTCAACTCGGTACGCTGACTACCCATCACATCTACACGTATTCCCTGCACACTCTTTTTATTGCTACCGCTACGCAGGTAAGTGCGGTGAGCCAGGCATCGAATGCCACTTTTCTTTGTCTTTTTTGCCATATTCGTATCTCCTTTATTATAAATGCACTGCAACACAAATTCCCGTCACCGCGGTGACACCTTTCTTTCACCGCGGTGACACCAACACGCCACCGCGGTGACATACAGACGCCACCGCGGTGGCGGAAACTTTTCTCTTTGTACAATGTCTTTTCCTGATTTCAGTAGACGTTTTTTTGCTTCATTAGCTGAATAGGTTTACACCTTTTTCTTTGCCATACTGGAGAGGTTTACGTATTCTCCGATTCCCTGCTGTTTGGCTTGACACTTTGGTCTGATGGGACAGC
>JAFZFZ010000065.1 GCA_017557005.1 Bacteroidaceae bacterium
ACGCTTACCCATACCTGAAGTAAAGTAGTCACGAAGAATTGACAAACGTTCTTCTTCACTGTAACGTTGATGTTTTTTTCTCATACTGTCTACACATTTTAATGGTTATTAAATGTGTCTACCTATACCAGTATAAGACACAACAAAGATAAAGAAAGGCTACGAAATACACAATAGAAGGCTTGAAAAATAATCCGATTCACACGGGGAAAGGGTATTGACTTCGGGGTTTTGATGTTGTAATTTCGCAAAGAAAACAGAGTTTTCAACGATAACGAAGACGATGACGAAAACTTTTTCTGTAGCGTATCAAATTCAGAACAAATAGTTTTCGCGGCATAGTACCTTTGTGTGGTTAACGAAGCGATAAGGAAAACTATAACTATATATACCTATTTATTATGAACATAAAAAATCTATTGTTGAAAGTAAAAGAGTGGCTGCGAAGAAGAGTAACAGCACTCAGAGACACGCAGAGCGTGTACGTTAACGATAACGATGACGATAACCTTGGAACGATTAAAGAGGAAGCATCGTTAAACACTAAACGTTCATCGTTATTCGACTCCTTGATGCTGCGCATGGAGGAGTTCATCGCCGATCATTACAAAGTGCGCTACAACCGCCTATCGCAACAGTACGAGCTGACCATAAAAGATCATGAGCAGTGGCGCCGACTCGATGATGAGGTATGTTGCCGACTGCTGATGGAGATGAACCGCGAAGGCATTGCTATAGCCAAGCCCTACCTGGTGCGCACCGTAGTACAGGGTGGCGCATTGGCAAAATCTTACCACCCCGTACACAGCTACCTGGAATCATTGCCCGAATGGGATGGAGTGAAGCGCATCGAAGCTCTCTTTCGCCGCGTGACCGATGATGCGCAGCTACTTGTATGGCTGCGTAAGTGGTTCGTTGCCATGGTGGCACAAGTCATCGGGCGCATGGGAACGTATGGCAACAGTGTGTGTCCCATCCTCATCAGCCACAAGCAAGGATGGGGAAAAAGCCAGTTTGCCAAGATGCTGATTCCACCAACACTGAAGACATTCTATAGCGACACGTTTAACCTCGCACAGGAGGAGGCTTGCCTACGCCGTATGACCGCCTATATGCTTATCAATGTGGATGAGGTAGATCGATTCAGAGACACACGAATGCCTACATTCAAGAATATGGTTCAGATGGCTACCGTTTCGATGAAGCGTGCCTACCACTCGCAGATGGAGGAGAAGGAACGTATGGCTTCGTTCATAGCCACAAGCAACCGACGCTACCTGCTATGCGACGAGACGGGCAGCCGACGTTTCATCTGTGTGGAGCTGACCCACCCCATCGATGTGGATACCCCCATCGACTATCCCCAACTCTATGCCGAAGCGATGGCGGCATTGGAGAGCGGCGAGCGATGTTGGTTTGACGAAGAGGAAACGCGCCAACTTGAAGCACACAACAGTGCCTATGCCGTCGGCCGCGGTGTATGGGACTTGCTGCGACACCACTTTGAAGTAGATACCATCGAAGAAGGAGTACAAGATGGGAAGGAAAATCTATGGTCAGCCTCAGAGGTATACGACTACTTACACGAGATATCACCCAATGCGCTGGAGGGCATCGACCGGCATAACTTCGGCTTCTACCTGAAGCAATTAGGAGCACAGCAGACAAGGCTTGGAAATCGTAGGGTGTACGGGGTAAGGGTTAAGGGTTAACAACTTCGTTGTTGAGCTTCGGCTGCGCTCGCTGAGCATTGTAAGCAAGCTTACATAGCGCTCGCTGGCACGAACCTTGAGGGTTAAGGGTTGAGGGGTTAGGGTTTAGAGGGCCATCCGGATGGCAGTCTTCGTTATCGTTATCGTCATCGTTGCAACAAAGTTGCTCCCTCCGGACGGCTGACTTTTTCTCACACAGAATTCACAGAATTCGCAGAATTTCTATTCTAACAACACTCACGGCGAGGATTAAAAATCCGCAGAATCACGCATCGTAAACTCGCGTGGCCTCCGGATGAAAGCACTCGGCAAAGCCGACAGCTGCGCGCGAAGCAATGCAGCCAAGTCTGTGAATTCCAACTCCAACAGTATGGGTTATAAATAAAGAGTCTGTGTAAGTCTGTGGATTCTGTGTGAGATTAAAGCATTCATCCGGACGGCAGTTTTCATAAGGGCTGCAAGCAGCACTCCTTTGTGAAACTAAAGTTTCAGTCGTCGCAACCGACGCTTTCATACCGCGTCGGCGTTTTCGTTGCAACAAAGTTGCTCCCTCCAGATGACTTACTTTTGTCTCACGCAGAGGCCGCAAAGAGCGCAGAGGGTCAATGCTGATGAGTAAGTGCGCTAACGCCTCATTTATTGCTACGCTCAAATGAGCCGATGAAGTTCGCAAAGGCTCCGCGATGTAACTTGGCTAAGACTCACGCCTTGCGTGCCTACTTTACGATCTCTGCGCCTCTGCGTGAGATTAAGCTTTCCCACCGGATGGAACACGCGAGCGCAGCTATGCGTGAATATTCGTGTTATCCGTGCGATTCGTGTTCGAAAGAAAAGTTTTCATCCGGATGGCAGTTTTCGTTATCGTCATCGTTATCATCAACGTTTCAGCGCATTCGCGCTGCCAACGCCAACCGATTTATAAACTTCCAGTATATAAAAATCCTTGGAATAAATGCAATTTCCGTTATTAACCACCCTTCATTTTCTGTAGTTATAATTGACAATCTATTGGCGAAAGCCTCACTGCCTTTTTATTATCGATATTGATAATTGCTGTTTGTAAATTGACTACATAGCTATACCTACAAAGCGTATCTACACACATATTGGCATATACAAAAAAAATGACCGCATAGACGAATATATATGACGAAGAGGGTATGAATCGGGTAGTAGGCAAACGCAAATAGTAGTGTTTACCTACTACCCGATTTATATCTAATTTTCCCACTAAAACCTTTACATACATGACCGATTAGGAATACTGTCCGAAAATTAGGAATCAAAAAAGGAAGTAGATAAACAAAAAGTTTCTTATCGGTGTATACATTATACAAAGATTTTACTACCTTTACATCGTGAATTCCCAAAAGTGTCTCCTCGTATGGACAAGAAGCTTGTAGACAAAGTGAATTATATGATTGCTGTGATAAGTGACTTCGCAGCATTGCACTCACTTAGCAATGCGCAGTCGTATCGTTACCTGAACCGTTATAAGGGATTGGATTTTATCGACAAACACTATGAGGTGGAGCATACGCTCCCGTTTGAGGATGTCATAATGGACCTTACCGCCTACTGCAAACGACAAGGAGGAGCACTGGTATGAGACTATTTCACGGAACAAACTGCTCGTTTGATGAGATAGACCTCACGAAATCTAAAGTCGGCAAGGATTTTGGGTGTGGATTCTATTTATCTTCCGATAACAGACAAGCGTTGGAACTGGCGGAACGTAAAGTGGATCAGAGTGGAGAGGGCATACCTATAGTACACGAGTACGAATTTGATGAAGCCCTACTACAAAGCGAAGGATTATCGGTGCTTCATTTCGAAGAGTACAGCAAAGAGTGGGCAGAGTTTGTCCTCGCAAACAGAAAGAACAGGACGAGAAATTCAGTACATCAATATGACATTGTTATCGGGCCTATTGCAGACGATGCTGTGGGTTTTCAGATACGTCGTTTCACAGCAGGTATCATAGATATGGATAGGTTCATCCAAGAGTTGCGTTACATGAAGGGTATAAGTTTTCAGTATTTCTTTGGGACAGAAAAAGCAATCAAACATCTGAAGCGGCTATGAAAAAAGAGGAAGTCAATTTTATGATTGAGGAGATAAGCAAAGAACTTATCCTACTGCTCGTAGAAGAACGTCACCTAGAGATGCGCAAAGCTCTTGATACACTCTACAACTCAGACACTTATGCCCGATTGAGCAACACCAAGAACGGACTATACACACAGAGTACTGCCTACATCTATGAATGCTTGGAACGGGAATTGCTGACAGGCAAGATGATGTAATCACTATCTCGGCATTCGCACGTTGAGAGTTGATATTTCGCTCACTTATATGCCTATCACCATCCATAAATTAAGGCGTTTATTACAATAATCTCTTAATCCTACATATAAAGCAAAAGGTGCGCCAGACAAGTCTGACGCACCTTATATGCAATATAATACGATAAGAAGTATTTAGAATCGAAGACCTACGGTGACGGTACCCTTCCAAAGGTTGCGGCTAACCAGGGTAGCGGGCAACTCGGGATCGTCGAAGGGGAAGAAGTTTGACGACTGCAAGCTATAGAGCAACGAAGCATCGGCATAGAACACATCGCCACGGTAACCGATACCGAGGGTTCCGGTGTTGGTGGTGCTGATGTTGCGATAGGCCGTGTTGGTCTGCACGGAGTTGACAGGAATCATCTTCCATGCATCGTGCTTGTAGCCACCGGTTTGGAAGTTGTAACCAGCGCGAGCATAGAAGGAGCCGGCAAACATCTTCTCGGCACCCAAACGCAAGGTGTGCTGACCGGTGAAGTTGACTGCAGTGTGATCGTTCATTGTCTGATTCACATCGCCATTGGAGTAGTACAGCTTAGTTGCACCATAATTGGCATATTCATACTCTGCACCCAAAGCCAAAGAGGTACCGATGGTGCCACCAAGGCTGGCATTGATGCGGGCAGGAGCTATCATGGTGTAGTCGGTGTAGCAATCGCCACCAAACGCATCGTCGCTCTGTGTGTCCATAGAGAACTTTCTCACCTCAGAATTGATGTACTCACCATTTGCATCGAAGTTGTCAAAGGTAATGGATGAGTTTACGACAGCCGAATTATAGTCGCGCAAACGATACACTGTAGGAGTTGCAGCCGACACGCCAATGCGGAACGACGAACCTTCGATAGGACGGATGATGGCACCAAACTTGAAGTCGTAACCTGTACCGTTAGTGGTGTAATAGTTGTCCAGCGTATAGTCGCCCCCATCAAAGTACTCGGTGTAGCTCGATGTCATGTTGCGGTCGATGCTATAGGTGGTAAAGGTAACGCCGAAATATACCATATCAATAAGGTTCACCGAGAGGTTAAAGTCGTAGGCATTGATACCACCAGTAACCTTCTCTGTATAGCTATTTCTATTTGAGGGATAGTAGCTACCTCCATTGAGCGCCGAGGCATCGATGAGGCGAGCATCGGCACCGAGCAGTGTGAGCCAACCTACCCAAGCTTCATCGTAGTAGTTCTTGTTATAGAAACTTTTGGGATTGGCCTCATCGAAATCACTCTCCAGCACATCAAGATTCTGATAGGCCTGCCAAGCCATCTGACCCGTCTGCGAGAGACCATTGAGGTACGAGCTCATGCCCATCTTGTTACCAAAGCGCTTTACGTTGCGGTAGTTGACACCGAAGTTGACGAAACGTACGATGTCTTCGTTGCTCATCTTATTGGCCATGACAATACCGAGATTATCGAACGAGCCATAAGAGGTGAACGAGCGATTGCCGCCAGGTAAGGTTTTATTAGTAACACTATTGGCCGAGGCCGACATGGACATATCCCAGCTACGATAGAGAGCAGTACCTGCGGGATTGGTAGCCATGGTACTGATATCGGCACCAAGGGCACTCATCGCACCACCCATACCGACGTAACGGGCTGTACCATTAAGATCTGAGCCGAGCAACTCAACTGCCTCATACGAGGTCTGTGCCTGCATCACCGACAGAGCAGGAAGCATGGCTGCTAAAAGGAATAATCTATTGCGTTTCATAATATCTGTTTTTTTATTTATCTTCTACTTCCACTACTATAAGATCCTCCGCTACGTGAACTGCTGCCACCACTATACGATGAACCTCCACTGCGCGAACTGCTGCCACCGCTATACGATGAGCTTCCGCTGTAAGATGAGCTGCTACTGTATGAGCTACTGCTGCTATACGAACTACTGCTACTACTGCGCGAACTGCTGTATGAACTGCTACTGCTGCTGCGCGACGAAGACGAGCTTGACGAACTGCTGCCCGAGCGGCTGGTGGCATTAGGGGTACTAGTGCGGCTTACCGATGAAGAAGAGCTGCGTGTGCTGCTGGGACGGTTATAGGTCGATCCCGAGCTGCTGCGCGAGGTACTCTGAGGCGAATAGCCACTACGAGTGCTTGAAGCGGTGCCACGACTAACCGATGTAGAAGTACCACTGCGACGTATCACTTCATCGCTACCAGTGCGACTTGCCGATGAGCGTACTGCACCCGAAGGTTGGGTTGAACCTGAACGACTTGTAACGACACGCACCGATGAGCTACGAGTAGTACTTCCGCTACCAGTACGTGTAGTTGTAGTGCTCTGTCGAGAAGCAGAAGACGCACCACGACCCACGGTATTATCGGCCTGCAAGCCACGACGTGAAGAGGCAATATCGGCATGACGGTCATTGTGAATGGGACGCGGACCAGGAGTCACCCCACCCCATCCGGGTCCAGGTTGATAGCCTGGATGGAATCCATTATGCCAACCGGGATAATAGCCGTGATGCCAACCGGGGTTATATCCATAGAAATAGGGATTGTACCAGGGATCGTACCACACGTGACCGTAGTGGTAACCTGCATAAGTCCAATAGCCTCCCCAATGGTACCCCCAACTATAATTCCAATGGCCACCCCATCCGTAGGGATAACCCATCATGTAGTCTGAATAGTACCAGTTGCTCGAGGTGGGAAACACGTAGGCATACATGCCATCATCGTATACATTCCATTGCCAGCTGGGCCACAATGCGCCGCCATAGACTACATCCCAATAGAGCGGACTGCTCACGGGGATGGCATAACGCGGATTGCGGAAGCGAACGATGCGCATGGCATACTGATAATCAGCATCGCTACCATCGAACCCATTGATCCAACCCTCGCCATCTTCAATATGGGTGAGACGCAAGGTATCTGTATTCATCCAGAGGGTATCGCCCTCCTCGGTGATAAGAACAAAGCCGTCATCATCCATGGCAAACTCAGACACTGCGTCGCCCTGCTCTGTCAAGTAAGAGCCACGACGGTTGTAGGCATCCTCGTCAATATCGAGTCCCTTAATATTGACGGTGGTTATCGACAAAGCCTTGTCATCGGATACAGCAGCCTCAGCTTGAGACTCCTGTTTCGGTTCGTCGACAGCCTCAGTCTGCACCTTTTTCTTCTTAGGAACGAAGTAGAGGTCATCGTGCTGAGCCCAAGCTGAGCCAACGATGCCCATCAACATGGTTATCAATAATACTCTTTTCATACCTTATATATTATATATTACTTAAGTTTCGCAAACTCAACTTTTCAGGAGTAAAAGGAGTTAAAAGGAGACCACATTTCGCTTTGCTCCATTTGGGGGAGATAAAGGCCTAATGATTTGTTCGCAGCGTACTTAACTATCGGCATTTAACTCCATTTATCTCCCTATATCTTCCTTTACTACCCGCTTTCGCACTTGCGAAAGTTGAGTGTATAACTTTATGATGCAAAGATAGGGTATATTTTTTTATCTCATAGGGGGAAATTCCCTATGATTTTAGGGGAAAATCCCTAAAAATGCGTAATTTTGTATTGAAAACATAAAAATATCCGCAAAATCAACATAAAAACAAGAAAAGCTATGCAATATCTTGAAGTCACCTTTACCGTGAGCCCCGTAAGTGAAACAGCTAACGACATCATCGCAGCCTTGGCTGCCGAGCTGGGATTTGAAAGTTTCGTAGAGTCTGAGCAAGGCACCATCGGCTATGTACCTATCAACCTATACGATGAGCAGGCACTGAATGAAGCGTTGGCCGACTTCCCCATGCCCGACACACAGGTGACCTTCACCACCTGCGAAATGGAGGACAAGAACTGGAACGAGGAGTGGGAAAAGCATTTCTTCGAGCCCATCGTGGTGGATAGCCGTTGCGTGATACATAGCACCTTCCACAAGGATTACCCGAAGGCCGACTTCGACATCATCATCAATCCGCAGATGGCTTTTGGCACCGGACATCACCAGACCACACGTCTTATCATCAGCTACCTGTTGGATATAGAGTTGAGCGGCAAGACCGTGCTCGACATGGGTTGTGGAACCTCGATACTCGCCATCCTGGCATCGATGCGCGGAGCCAAAGCACTCACAGCCATCGACATCGATGAGTGGTGCGTAAACAACTCCATTGACAACCTCGCCCTCAACGACATCAACAACATTAAGGTATTCCAGGGCGACGCCTCATCGCTGGCCTCGGAGGGTCCGTTCGATGTGGTGATTGCCAACATCAACCGCAACATCCTGCTGGCCGACATGCAGTACTACGTGGCTCGCATGAACCAAGGAGGTGAAATCTATTTCAGCGGATTCTATGAGAGCGATCTGCCCATGATACAGGCCGAAGCCGAGCGCCTCGGATTGCGCTACATCAGTCATCGCGTAGAGAAAGAGTGGACAGCTGCTCAGTTTGCGCTATAAGAGGAAGGCTACCAGCCTACCTCTTGCCATCCGGCAGCAACATACCAGGAGGTGGTACGGAACTTCTCGTTCAAACCATCGTAGATACTCCTATCTTGAGGAACATAGCATGAAACTCCGCCATAATTGTCGAGGTCGACGCGCTGTGTATAGGCATCATTGGAGTACCACCAAGCGGTAGAGCGGGCGTAGGGCACGGCAAGGTCAAACACTGATTTCCAACGAACATAATCAGCCTCATCCTTAATCAAGCGACGCATATAGCCATTCATATCGTAGAACTCAGGACGCGACTTGCTTGATAGCGGATAGTAGCGTTGGATTCCCTTCAGGTCAGTAGCCTCATCGCGCGACACATACTTGGTGATCATCTCAGCCGTAGCATCGGCCAAAGCATCGAGACGACTGCAATCAATAACTGATAACGACACGCCATAACGGTCGGATCCATAGCCGAACACACTAATCACGCTATCATTATACATACGATAGTATTGTTCTACCACCTCGGCGCCATCAAAGGGAACACTAAAGAAGGGCTTCACCATGCGCTCATAGGGAGCACCGGGATTAGGAATCTCAGCAGGTGAGGCTATGACATGGCGTGTCACATGACGTAGTTCATAAGCCACCTCAACGGCCTGCATAAAGCAAGCATCAAACAGGATAAACTCAAGACAGGGGAAACCATCCAGCACATCAGCGACATCGGCAATATCCATCTTTGAACCGCTATTAGAATAGTTGTTGCGACCGTTGTCAATACAAATGCTGCGCTGCGGAACAGCTTTGGCAGGAAGCCATGCATCACCATGCGACCAAAAGATGAGTCCGTAACTCGACGAGGGGTAATGATCGCACACCCATTCCATTACTGTACGAAGAGTCTCTACATCGCCAGAGTTTTGCTCCTCGGAGTACTCGTGTACGACACGAGATGTAGGGCGTCGGCCCGACTGCTGTTCAATAGACAGTATACGCGGATTAGAGGTGTCGTCAAGATAGATGAGCAAACGACTATTGGCAGGAATATCGCCTGCCGCCTGCAACATTTCATCGATATCCTGTTCATGAAAGGCGCCATAGGACAAACTATTCTCTGCAGCAATATAAGCCAATACCGTACGGTCGTAAACCACCTCATCATCGGGGTTAAACCAATGGCACGATGTCACTCCCAAGAACAGCGACATCGTGCACATAAATTTATAAATAAAAGAACGGAGTGATTGCATGCGTCCTATTCTTTACGAAACGCAAAGGCATCGGTTCCGACGCGACGCAACACCTTTTCCTTGTCGGACAGATATCTCTTGCGTATCTTAATAAAACGTTTCTCTAAGTTCTTCTTATTATCAGAGTAAATAACTGCACAGGTCTGATTATCTTCACCCAGCATACCTTCAAGATACATCTTAAACTGATGTGAGTAGTTTGAATAGTTGTGCAACGAACCATCCTTGTTGATAACAACACTATCAAGATACTGAACATCGGTCAGGTAAACCGTCGAATCATTGAAATCAACCGACACGCCATACATATACACTCGCTTTGGCCCATCCTTTTCGGCCTTGGGAGCAGCAAAAGATGAGAGCACAAAGATGCTCAACAAACCTACCAACAGATAATGTAATTTGTTCATATGCGTGTACATACTTAAATAGATGGATTATCCCAAGTATGACTTGAGCAGCTTGCTACGTGAATTCTGACGGAGGCGACGGATAGCCTTCTCCTTAATCTGACGCACACGCTCACGTGTGAGGCCAAACTTATCGCCAATCTCCTCCAAGGTCATCTCTTGAGTACCAATACCGAAGAACATCTGCAGGATCTCCTTCTCACGATCGGTGAGTGTAGAGAGCGCACGATCAATCTCGGTTGAGAGCGATTCGCTCACGAGTGAGCGGTCGGCCATAGGAGAATCGTCGTTTACAAGCACATCGAGCAAGCTATTGTCCTCACCCTCAACAAAGGGAGCATCTACCGAGATATGACGGCCCGATACCTTCAAAGTATCTGCAATCTTATCAACGGGGATATCGAGCTCGTCAGCCAACTCCTCAGCAGAGGGGCGACGCTCATTCTCTTGCTCAAACTTTGAGAATGCCTTGCTAATCTTGTTCAGTGAACCCACCTGATTGAGCGGGAGACGCACGATACGTGCCTGCTCAGCCAATGCCTGCAAGATAGACTGACGAATCCACCACACGGCATAACTGATAAACTTAAATCCGCGGGTCTCATCAAACTTCTCCGCTGCCTTGATCAAGCCAAGGTTACCCTCGTTAATCAAGTCAGGCAAGCTAAGGCCCTGATTTTGATATTGCTTGGCTACAGAAACCACGAAACGCAAGTTGGCACGTGTCAGTTTTTCCAAAGCTACGCGATCGCCTTTACGTATACGCTGGGCGAGCTCCACCTCTTCGTCTACGGTAATCAACTCTTCGCGACCAATTTCCTGCAAGTACTTATCCAACGATGCACTCTCGCGGTTGGTAATGCTCTTTGTAATTTTAAGCTGTCTCATCGAAAAAAAATACGTATTTCAGTCAATAAACCAAATTAGCTGCAAAATTAGTGCAAGGCGAGCGAAAAAGCAAATCTCAACGAGCGAAAATAACGAAAAAGTCTATTTTTTCATTATTGAGCGAGGCAGAGATTCAACAATGTTAAATTTATTTGCATTTTTCTGCCGACGCGGTATGAAAGCGTCGGGTGCGACGACGGAAACTTCAGTTTCCCTAAGGAGTGCGACTTGTCGCCATCTGCCTAATTAAAAGCTACAAAGTAGGTTAAAAAGAGAGCAAATCTACTCATAAATAACTTCCAACTAAACTCAAAATAGGATCCAAACAAATTCTTATTTCAAAAAAATAATTGTAAATCAATATAGAATAATTAACTTTGCATAGTAAAGTGGTATATAGTTGTCTATGCAAAACATTGAATGGCACTACAAAAACTGATTAATAACAGGACCACACTTTCTTCTCGGAGCACTAAACTAATTGGATTCCTTGCATTTACAAAGAACCCAAAGCCCTAGAGGAATGTCCAATAACGAACGACAGGACCAAAAATGAGCGCTCACTCAGAAAACACTAAACGCATAGCCAAAAACACGATGATGTTGTATTTGCGCATGCTATTAACGGTACTCATATCGTTATATGCCACTCGTGTCGTTTTAGAGGCGTTGGGAGAAAATGATTATGGGCTATACAATCTTGTAGGTGCTATTATCGGAATGATAGGGATTTTAACCACGCTGCTTTCGCAGGGGTCTTCCCGATTCATTACGATAGCTTTAGGAAAAGGGAATCTACAAGAACTTAAAACAACATTCTCGGCCTCCATTACAATACATGCTATTCTGGGCGCATTCGTTTTCCTGATCGGAATAATAATAGGTTCAGTAATCGTTAGCAAACTAAATATAAGTCCTGACCGTATTGACGCAGCACAATTCGTTTTTAAGTTATCGTTAGTAGCTGCTGTAATTGGAATTATACAGGCACCATTCCATTCCACCATTATAGCACATGAAAAAATGGCATTCTTCGCTTACGTTAGCATCTGGGATGCCATTGCCAAACTACTGATTGTATATCTACTCACTGCCGTAAATGCAGACAAACTTAAGACCTATGCTGCCCTATATTTATGCGTCAACATAATTACTGCACTTATTTACTACGGATATTGCAACAAGAAATTTGAAGAATGCAGAAGAATCCGTTACAAGATAGACATTAAACTATACAAGGATTTCTTCAAGTACATAGGTTGGAACTCAATATCAGTTGTAGCATTTACTCTGAACGGTCAAGGTATCACTGTGTTACTCAACATATTCGGGACTGCTGTAGTTGCGGCTCGTGGTATAGCAAATACTGTATCTAATTTTGTGTTCAGTTTTGTCATGAATTTCCAGACAGCCGTACGTCCACAAATATTCAAACTGTACTCGGTCAACGACATATCAAGTATGAATAAACTTATAACAAGAACATCCCGGCTGTCCTCGTATTTAATGGGAATAATCGGCATACCGCTATTCATAGAAATGGAGACAGTTCTGAGTATCTGGCTAAAAGAAGTACCCGAATACACCTGTACATTTGTGCGTTTAGCTTTAATACAAGGTCTCATACAGGCTATAGACTTACCCATCGGAGCAGGTATCCACGCTGTAGGGAAGATGAGACTCCCCAACATTACCTCTTCGTTGATCTATATGGCTATTCTCCCCATAAGTTACTTTGCCATCAGAATGGGAGCATTACCGAACATCACATACATAATAGTTGTATGCGTGTATCCTTTGGCCTTAATCATGGATTTATACATTCTTCATAGATATACTGGGTTTCCACTAAAAGAATTCGTGGGCAGAAATATCCTCCTCCCTACTCTATTCATCATGACAACAGGATATCTTGTATATATAATAACGAATAACAACAATGCACCTTCGATAATCAAAATATTATGCACTGTGTTCACCTCAACAGCCATATTCGTCCCCATAGTTTATAGGGGTGGACTGATTAAAGAGGAGCGTGCCTACGTTCTGAATATTATCAAGCAGAAACTAAGCCGCATATCACACAAATAACATAACGCACTGAAAATGAAGTACTCGTTCGTATTACCCGCATACAAAGCCACATTTTTAAGAGAAGCCATTGACAGCATATTAAACCAAACCTACACCCGATTTGAACTTATCATTGTCAATGATGCCTCCCCTGAGGATCTTGATACCATTGTAAACAAATACAAAGATGAACGAATCCAATATTATGTGAATGAAGAAAACATTGGAGGGAAAGACTTAGTTGCACAATGGAACCATTGTATCAACTACGCAAAAGGAGAGTATCTGATACTTGCTTCTGACGATGACAGATATCATTCCAACTTTTTAGCCAAGATAGATGAGTTGACCTGCAAGCACCCCAATGCGAATGTATTCAGACCAAGAATACAAATCATTGATGCGGAAGGGAGGTTCAAAAAAACCGAAGCATTCATGAGAGAGCGCACAAGTCTGATAGAGTTCATGTATCTGCAAAACTCACACATTATGAGCGGAGTGCCATACTACACCATTAGACGAAAAGCATTATTGGATATAGGTGGATGGATAAACTACCCATTGGCATGGGGAAGCGATGATGCCACCATCATGTTTCTCATCAAAGACTACGGCATAGTTGCGACTGAAGAAATTCTTTTTGACTTTAGAATGTCTGGGGAAAACATAACATCAAAAAAGAATAATGCACATGCATTAGAACAAAAACTTAAAGCCAGACTTTCTTTTTATGATTGGCGTGACAAATTGCTGCCAACCCTTGAGGCGAAAAGCGATTTAGAAGTGAATTATATCAATTGGCTGAAAGCTAATCGAGAGAGGTGCCTTAAAGAGGAGATTTATGACCTTATGTGTGATTCTACGCTACAGGCATGTTTTGCATGTCTAAGAAACATATTAAGCATCCCGACCGTAACAAAGAAATGGCTGATTATTTGTTATATAAAACGAATCTTTCAGACCTTATTCTTTTAGCCCCATCCATAACTACATAAAATTTCATGCCTACAAAACTATCCATAATCACCATCAACTACAATAATCGCGAAGGACTACGAAAGACCATCGAGAGCGTAGTCAATCAAACTTATCGTGATTTTGAATACATAGTCATTGACGGAGGTTCTACAGACGGAAGTGTAGAAGTCATCGAGGAATATGCAGACAGAATAGACTATTGGGTGAGCGAAAAGGACAAAGGCATATATGATGCCATGAACAAAGGTATTGACAGAGCCAATGGGGCATATTGTCAATTCTTGAATTCTGGCGATAGTTTTCACTCCACAAATGTTTTAGAGCAGGTTCTTCCCAGTTTAGACGGTACGGACATTGTTGTGGGACAAATATTCCTATCCAACACATTGTCTGCAAGCGAGATAATCCCATCCGTTAGTATGTTACGCCTCTATGAGAGAAGTCTACCTCACCCATCTGCATATATTTCAACACAATTGTTGAAGAAACACCACTACGATACGGACTTAAGAATCGTTTCTGATTGGAAGTTCTATATACAATCATTGGTATTTGACAATGCCTCATATAAATTTATAGAGATGACAGTATCAGACTTTGACACAAATGGTATAAGTTCGCAAAACACAGCTTTAGTCATGAGCGAAAGGGAGCAGGTGCTTAAAGAATTATTACCAGAACGAATACGAACAGATTATCTCAAGTTCTCCAACGGGCAAGGTTATCAAGAAACCCCATATGACCAATTCTTCATACAAACACGTAAATATCCACAATATGCCAAATTAGTGTATACCATATCTGTTATAATAATGCAACTCATATCTATTTTTAAGAGAGGAGCGCAGTATGCTCGTAATTTCCCAATAAAAATCAACCACAAAAAATAAACAAAGATGAGAATCACAGCAACAACACCAATAAGGGAAGGTTCTCAACGTATAAAAGACACCAAATTGAGACCTTTGACAGGAGCCACGTTGATAAAACTATAAATGTGACTTTATGGCGACACGTGGTATGACAAACTTTTCATGGAAATACACAACAGAAATTACAAAAGGCCTGTATACACTTTGGTCACATGCATATTACGTGTGATTTCAGTATTTCACAAGAGTGCTAGATTTATAAACTATATCCTTATTCCATTCGTGATTAATATGTAAAAACAATTGCTACTTTATCACACAATCAGAGATATTTAGTTTTATCTATTTTATTAGAATACACCATATTATGAGAATATTAGTTACAGGTGCAGCTGGATTTATAGGCAGTAATGTTATCAAAGGAATATTCGAACAGCTAACAGACGCAGTGGTAGTTGTTTTGCCATACTCTTTATTGGATGCAATCATGCAGAACGTATGTTTGTATTCAGCAAGGTGCCATTTTTCAAGCATCGATTAAATCAAAAACTACCATGAATAAGACACAGCAAGTAGGGGTTGTCATATTGAACTACAACAATACTACTGACATAAAAACGTGCGGCAATTCAATACAGTATTCCCATTACAAAATTCCAATATGCCATACAGAGAACATCTATTCAAAGAGTTGTATACAATGCTCACCGAAATCAATCGCATATGCGACAAATATGGTATCAAGTACTTTGCCATGGGAGGATCAGCCATAGGAGCTATCTACGACAAAGGAATATTGCCCTGGGATGATGACATAGACATTGGAATGGTGCGTGAAGACTACAACAAATTCTTAGAGATTGCTCCGAATGAATTAAATGAAGACTATTTCTTGTCATGGTATGATTCCGATGAACATACTCCTTTTTTCTATGCTAAATTAAAAAAGAACAACACCGTTTTCATTGAGGAGCAATACAAGAATGTTCCAATGCATCAAGGTATCTTCATTGATATCTTTCCATATGACAAAGGACCTCAGAACAAGCATTTGCAACAATTACAATTCAAATGTGCAGAGTTTATCAAATGCTGCCTCATGAGTAAGGAAGTGTGGTTATGGGAACACTGTGGACAATGCCAAATAGAGAAACCTTGGAAACGAAATTGGTTCTCCTGTTGCGCAACAAGAATTGTCAACACAATATTATCAAAAAAACAATTATATCGTTTGATTGTATTTATTCAATCTTATTACAATTCAGACAAGCACAACTCTTACAAACTCATCAACACATTTGTTGATTATATTTCCAAAGAACAAATAGACAGTATAATATACCACACTTTTGGAACGACACAAATCATGGGGCCTGCAGATATGGCAGAATATATGAAAGGATTCCGAAGATTCACGAATGAAGAGGCCCTATCAAGAGGAGGTCATTCCCCCTATTTAATCGAATTATAACATGACCATCCCAATAGTTTTTGCATTTGACAAGAATTTAACAATGCCAGCAAGCATCTGCATCTGTTCATTATTGACAAATGCGGATGCCGATACTTTTTACGACATATACATTCTGCATTCAGGCGACCTTGAGAACTCCAAAAAACAATTAGAAGATATTCAACTATATTTTTCGAATTGCAACATCACTTTTCGAATAGTAAATAATGAATTTCTTGCAGCTTACGAAATTAGAGGTATTACTATAGCAGCATACTATCGGCTTTTAATTCCTAATTTAATACCTGAATACGATAAGATTCTATACTCGGATGTTGATGTCATCTTTAGGGAGGACCTCTCAAAATATTACAATATAGACATTACTGATTTTTATCTGGCTGGAGTTGACAATGGTTCCGCATTACGTCCACAAGTGCAAAAATATGTCAGAGAGACATTGGGCATTGATCATAAGTTCGGGCATTTTTATTCAGGGAACTTAGTTATTAACTCTAAAAAAATCAAGGAAGATAATATCATACCTTTGTTTAGGGAACTGGCAAAGAGAAAATATCATCAACAAGATATGGACATAATAAACATTGCATGCTATGGAAAAATCAAACCCTTACCACCAGCATTTTGTTTAACCAATTTCTTGTCTGATCTGCTAATTAACAGAAGGAAGGAGATGCTTGCCTATTTCTCTGAAGAAGAGATAGAGCATGCTCTAAGATATGGAACTGTTCATTATAATGGGCCAAAACCCTGGAAAGGCTTTTGCGTCAACTATGACATTTGGTGGGAAACTTATCGCAAGTCTCCCTTCTTCGACGAAAAGTTCTACTTCGAATTTTACAACCGAAAGCAAAATGAACTTGACCATTTATCATTGTGGAAGCGCATTAAAATTTTAGCAAGATTCTTTATTCATGGTAAAAAATAGCGAAAAGGCTATTTTGTAAATCAAGAAGCATGAATAACTTTAAGGTCTCTGTTATCATCCCCATCTACAAGGTAGAAGCATTCATTGAGCGATGTGCTACTACGCTCATGGAGCAAACACTCCGTGATGTAGAATATATCTTCGTTGACGATGCCACACCCGATAAGAGCATACAGATACTTGAAGAGGTCATCAGCCGCTACCCTGAGCGGAAGAGCCAGGTGCGTATCGTACGCCATGAAGAGAACAAGGGATTGCCCGCTGCACGCAACACGGGACTGGCTCTGGCCACAGGAGAATACATTTTCCATTGTGACAGTGACGACTATGTGGAGCCTGCCTTACTGGAAGACTTGTACCATACAGCCCAAGCACAAAATGCCGAAATCGTGTGGAGTGACTGGTATCTGACATTTGCCGAAAACGAGCAGTATATGAAGCAACCATCATTTGACACCCCGATGGAAGCACTAAAGGCGATGCTCAGCGGGGGGATGAAATATAATGTATGGAACAAACTGGTACGCCGCTCGCTCTATACGGACTACGGCATAGAGTTCCCTGCCGGCTATGGCATGGGCGAGGACATGACGATGATGATGCTCTTTGCACATGCAAAGAGGGTGGCCTATGTGCCCCAAGCCTACTACCACTATATAAAGACAAACACGAATGCCTTCAGCCAAACTTACTCGGAGCGACATCTGGAAGAGCTGAAGCACAATGTGCAACGTATCATCGACTATATGCAGGAGATATATGGAGAGACGCTGGAGAAGGAACTCAATTTCTTCAAACTGGATGTAAAATTTCCCTTCCTCATCACAGGGCAATACAAGCGATGGAGTACTTGGTACCCTGAAGCCAACAAATATATCCTACAAAACAGGCATATCCCAAGCCGTAGCCGCTATATACAATGGTTGGCCGCCAAGAGACAGTATTGGGTGGTCGGGATGTATAGTTGGATATTGAACAGCTTCGTTCATCGGTGATGGCGAAGCCCCATTAACCATTAACTTTTAACCCATAACTCGTAACCTTTACACAAAATAATGTTCAAAGCACTGATGACCATACTGATGGGGATAATGGTCAGTTTCTACTTCTTCCCCATCGAATTCACCTTTCTGCCAGGCGTAAATACCAAGATGGCCATGGCAGGCTTCGGGCTGGTAGTGCTGGCAGTGCAGATGGCACTGCACAGAAAGCCTTATGTAGACGAAGGGATATTCCGCTTCTCAGTAATAGCTATTGTCATATCACTAATCGGGTTCGTAGCTGTCACCTATAATGAGACCCACGACTACACATACGCGACCTATATAGTAAGTATGTGGGTATGGCTCAGCGGAGCGTATGTAGTGATTACCTTGATGAGAGCGCTGCATGGCTATGTGTCAGTAGAGTTGGTGTGCAACTATCTGATAGCCGTATGTACAGCACAATGTATATCGGCCCTGATGATTGACTCCATGCCGGCATTCAAGACCTTCGTAGACACCTACGTGTCGGGATTCGGATTCGTAGATACAAGTCAGATTAGTCATGGTAAACGAATGTATGGCATAGGTGCTGGATTGGATGTGGCAGGACTCCGTTTCTCGGCTGTGCTATGCTGTATCGCTTATATCACCAGCCGAATAGCCAGTACTACTCGCAAAAACTACATCTGGATATATCTTGTATGCTTCGTAATCATTGGCTTGGCAGGCAACATGATAGCCCGCACCACGACTGTGGGCGTAGGCCTCGCTTTAGTATATTGGGTATGTGTGCTATTTAGGTCAGAAAGTCGGCACGATAACATTTATCTGTGGAAGTGGCTGGTGGGGATTATTATAGTGGCTCTACTCATCATCGTCCCGCTATACAACGCTAATTCCACATTCAAGACCAACACTCGATTTGCGTTTGAGGGATTCTTCAGTCTTGTCGAGAAGGGACGTTGGGAGGTACGCTCCAACGAGATTCTGTTAAACATGTACGTATTCCCCGACAACCTGAAAACCTGGCTGATAGGTGACGGATACATAGAAAACCCTATAAAGACAGATCCATATTATACTGGAGAAGTTATTGGCGGTTATTATATGGGAACTGATGTGGGATATCTGCGTTTTATCTTCTATTTCGGCGTCTTTGGTTTATTGGCCTTCATCACATTCTTCATCACCATTACAAGGAATTGTATCAAACAGTTCCCGTCACAAAGAGCTCTGTTCGTCCTAATCCTTGCCGTAAACCTGATAGGCTGGTTCAAAGTATCTACAGATATATTCCTTGCATTTGCTCCCTTCCTCCTCATCTGCAGAGAAGAGGGCTGTGAATTGGAGCAACATATCGACTCCAACATTTCCACATGAAAATCGTATACTGCATAGCCGGCACCTATAATTCCGGTGGAATGGAACGCGTGCTTGCCAATAAAGCAAATTGGTTTGCACACCAAGGCCATGACGTTACGATAATAACAACCGAACAAAAAGGCAGGAAGCCATTCTTCTCATTAGACAAGCGGATTGTTTGTCATGATTTGGGAATCGGGTACGAAGAGAACAATGGAGGGACTTTTCTCAACAAATTGTTACATTACCCCTCCAAGCAATACAGACATCGTAAAAAATTAACCAGACTACTTGAGCAAATAAAGCCAGATATCACCGTTTCGATGTTTTGCAACGACGTATCGTTCCTCCCGAAAATAAAAGATGGCAGTAAAAAAGTATTGGAGATTCACTTTTCCAAATTCAAACGTCTACAATATGCGCGTAAGGGGCTATGGCGCTTGGCTGATATCTACCGCAACAAGAGGGAAGAGCGACAAGTAAAGCAATTTGACCGATTTATCGTACTCACCGAGGAAGATAAGACGTATTGGGGCGACCTCGCAAACATTGAAGTCATACCCAATGCACGGACATTCGATCCCGAACATGTAGCTTCATTGGACACCAAGAAAGTAGTTGCCATAGGGCGATTTACTTACCAGAAGGGATTCGAACGGCTGATCGATGCATGGAATATGATCTGTCGCCAACATCCAGAATGGCATCTCGACATTGTGGGTGACGGAGAGAATCGGACACAACTACAGAATCTCATCGACTACTATGGAATAGGCGATAGCATAACCCTATGTCCACCCTCTAATAATATAGAAGGTATATACAACAACGCATCCATCATAGCCTTATCGTCGCGCTACGAAGGATTGCCCATGATTTTACTTGAGGCACAAGCCTACGGGTTGCCCATAGTGGCATTTGATTGCAAGTGCGGACCTTCTGATGTGGTAACAAACGGCGTAGACGGATACCTCGTTGCTGAAGGTGACTGCCATGCTCTATCTCTAAAACTTAGCATAGTGATGGAAAATGAAAGTCTACGGCAACAGATGGGAAGGGAAGCCCGAAAAAACTCCAGCAGATACTCTGAAGAAAATATCATGAGTAAGTGGAATACACTTTTCCAACAACTGAACGCTCTATGAAAACCATCGTCGTATCTGCCGTAAACATACGTAAGGGAGGCACACTGACTATCCTTCGCGAATGCCTTAGCTACCTGTCATCATTGGCACTCGATGGCAAATTTCGGGTAGTAGCGATTGTACACGAACGAGGATTGAGCGACTATGAAGGCATCGAATACATTGAGATACCCGATTCTATCAAGAGTTGGGGAAGGCGTTTGTGGTGCGAGTATGTAACAATGTATCGCATATCGAAAACATTGTCGCCCGTACATCTCTGGCTATCACTGCACGACACGACACCAAGAGTGAAGGCCAAGCATAGAGCAGTATATTGCCAAACATCATTCCCCTTCCTAAAACTGAGAATGAATGATTGGCGATTCAACTACAAGATAGGACTTTTCCGCCTATTCACCCAGGTTGTCTATCGTATCAATATAAGAAAGAACGACTACCTGATTGTACAAGCAGAATGGTTGCGCAAAAAATTCACTCGAATGTTTCGACTTCCTCATGAGCGATTCATCGTCGCACCACCTCAATGTAAAGCTTCTCCATACAATGGCATCACAACACCCGAGAGTAGCAGCGTTTTCACCTTCCTCTATGTAGCAACACCCGACTGCCATAAGAATTTCGAATTGATATGCCAAGCTGCGAAACTCCTTGAGAAGGAAATCGGGAAAGGGATGTTCAAGGTTATATTGACAATAAATGGAACTGAGAACAGATATGCCCAATGGTTATACAAGCAATGGGGTGAAGTGGAATCTGTGATTTTCCATGGATTAATGGATAAAGAAACTCTTTTCCATCACTATGCCGCATGCGATTGTCTGATATTCCCTTCGCGCATTGAAACTTGGGGACTACCCATCACAGAATTCATGCCATACAATAAGCCAATGCTACTTGCCGACCTTCTCTATGCACATGAAACTGCTTCCGGAGCTAACCAAGTCGCATTCTTCAATCCTGAGAATATGGATGAACTCAAAAAGAGGATGCTACAACTAATCAATAAAGATACCACAAACCTTCACAAGGTACCGACACAAGAGATACAAAAGCCTAAGGCCATGAATTGGAGTGAACTATTTGCACAACTAATAGCTGACTAATTCAATTACGATATGAGAACAAAGGAAGACCTTACACTACGCAAGATAGGAAACAAATACATGATTGTGGACACGCTCACCGAAGAGATAAATATGGTAGATGTGTATACAATGAACGAGACTGCCGCTTTGCTTTGGAAGACATTTAACAAGCGTAACTTCACACAAGAAGAAATGGTAAATGTACTATGCAACGAATATGAAGTAACACAAGAGCAAGCGACAAACGATGTAGAGAATCTGATAAAGGATTGGATTAGCTACGGACTTATATATAACGATTAAGAATATTCAATTTCAACAAGATGTATCATATATTTTTCGTATTACTTAGAGCTGGACTTTGGGGAAAAGCACCGGAAGATCTAACCGCGTTCCCGTTAAACAGAGAGCGATGGAACAAGCTATTTGAAATAGCTAAGAAACAAACCGTAACGGGTATCGTGTACCATGGTATCACAATGCTCCCTGAGGGGCTAATGCCCCCGCAAGAGCTAATGATACGTTGGGTGGCCGAAGTTGAGCGCATCGAGCAGAACAATCATAAGACCAATTTGGCTCTTCAAAAATTGCTCCGCCTATTTAGAGAAGAATGCTTACGTCCTATCGTGCTCAAGGGACAAAGCGTAGCTGCAATGTATGAAACTCCGTCATTGCGCGAGTGCGGTGACATTGATCTCTTTTTTGACAATCAAGAAGATGCGAAAGATGCATTGGCTATACTCAAAGAGAAAGGCATCACCTATGAGCAACATGCAGACCAAAGCATCAGTTACATATGGGAAGGCATTGTCGTAGAACATCATACGGTACTCGTCGATTTGCATAGACCTAAAAGTCGGAAATATGCCAATAGATTCATCAAGAAATTCCGACATATGAGAATTCCCCTGCAAGATCATACCAAAATGACGGTTCTGGCTCCCATGCCCTACCTCATCACGCTGAACACCCATATACTAAAACACACATTAGGCATGGGCATTGGATTACGTCAGCTTTGCGATTTAGCACGAGCATACTACTATCTGAACGGTAAAGTAGAACATCACACGATGCGCGATACATTCAAGACCTTAGGACTTACCAAATGGAACATGTTGCTACATGCCTTTATCGTAAAGCATATAGGCCTTCCCTGGCAATATCAGCCGTATGTATCATTGCATGATATAGACACTGCCCCCCTATTCAGTATTATTAGAGAAAGTGGAAACTTTGGACAACACGCCAAAGGTTCAGCATCGCGTTCACCTCTAAAAACAGCACTTAGCTTTTGGAAGAGAAAAAGATTTGCAAGGAAATATGCCTTCAGAGAATATATATGGATAATGCTGAGACTGACAAAGGGAAGACTAAAATGAGGTATAAGGTAGCAAACCATGTATTTGAGGTAATACTACCATCAGAAGCAAATACAGAACTTCTGCTACCCTCATTCTGTCCCTTCATCTATATATCTAAGGATGAAGAGATAGAACCTTTATTATTTCTATTGGATACCACAACCTATTATCCACAAGAAGAAGGTGTGCTTATCGAAGAGTCGGAAAACGACATGGGGCACATCACCATATGGAAAATAGAACAGGGCTATCGCATTGAGGCAAGACACATACTTGCCAACAAGCGCCATGCGATGATAGCAGATAAGGAGTTTCGCACAATAAGAGCCTCCATACAATGGGAAGATGAATATGCATCGCAAATACTATGTTCAATGCTACGTATCGCATTTTCACAATCCCTATTACGTGAAGATGGTATAGGTATACATGCTTCTGCCATTGCACATAATGGCAAATGTTTTCTATTTCTCGGAAAAAGCGGCACGGGCAAGAGTACGCACGCGGCACTTTGGTTGCAACATATAGAGAAATCAGAGCTCATCAACGACGATAATCCTGCTATACGAATTCAAGACAACATAGCCTATGCCTATGGCACACCCTGGAGCGGAAAAACGCCCTGCTACAAAAACATCGGTCTACCCATAGCAAAGATCACTCGCCTACAACAAGCACCAGCCAACATTCATAGACGGCTCAGTGATATAGAAGCATTTACCGCACTACTACCGAGTTGTTCGGTAATAAAACAAGACAAAAGGCTATACGAAAAGTTATGCGACAAACTCACTTGGTTGGCAGAACATACCCATATCGCATATCTTCAATGCCTGCCTGATAAGGAAGCTGTGATGCTGAACAAAGAAACAATATAGAAGCATTGCAACTGCAATCATAATAAAAAAACATACGCATATATATCTATCTGAAAAAAATGTGTATATTTGCACGAATATATCACTAAGATTTTTCTCTATTGAGAAAAGCACACACAAGAGATGAAGGTATTGCAGTTAGGGAAATTCTTTCCTATAAAAGGAGGAGTAGAAAAGGTTGAATATGATCTGATGAGAGGTTTGTCAGCTCATGGGATTGACTGCGACATGTTGTGTGCTTCGAGCAGAAGAAGTGAGCAACAAATAAAACTTCATGCAAAGTTATTTTGTTGCCGCACATGGATAACGATTGCAGGTACAACTATAGCGCCATCAATGATTACAAGATTATGGCGCACATGTCGCGAATATGACATTATCCATGTGCATCATCCCGATCCAATGGCATGTTTGGCCTTGTTCTTTTCAAGATATCGAGGGAAAGTGGTGCTCCACTGGCATAGCGACATAATTAGACAAAAGAAACTATTAGGTTTGTATCGCCCACTACAGAATTGGTTGATACGACGTGCCGACATTATCGTAGGAACAACACCCGTCTACATCAAAGAGTCGGAAGAGCTGAAAGACGCACAGCATAAGACCACGCATCTACTCATCGGCATCGAAGGAATCGTACCAAATCCAAATGGGGCCCAGCAACTACACGAATTGTACAATAATCGCAAGATTGTGTTCTCTTTGGGTCGATTGGTCCCCTACAAGGGGTACAGCTATCTTATAGAGGCTGCGCAGTACCTACCCGATGATTATGTGGTAGCCATAGGAGGCACAGGACCATTATACGATGAATTGAATCGTCTGATTATTGACAAAGGATTAGAAGACAAGGTGAAATTATTAGGGTTTGTCAAAGACGAAGACGTTACAGCCTATTACACTGCTTGCAAAATCTTCGTTCTCCCCTCAATACAAAAGACCGAGGCCTTCGGTATCGTACAAATAGAAGCCATGAGCGGTGGAAAGCCTGTAGTAGCCACAACAATACCTGGCTCAGGAACATCATGGGTCAATGCACATGGCATATCTGGATTAAACGTCACTCCCAAGCAATCCAAAGAGTTGGCCGAAGCCATACTTAGCATTACAAAGGACGAAGACACCTATATAAAGTATTGCCAAAATGCCCGTCAACGCTACGAGAGCGAATTCACTAAAGAAAAAATGATAAAAGGAGCTATAAACATTTACAATAAACAAACGAAAGGACATGAATAACTCATCTATTATAAAGCGAATAAAAAAATCCATTTGGCTACCATGCCTAATAGCAATCATTGCCCTATCTGGATGTACTGCACATAAGGACATAGCCTATCTTCAGGATATGGAAATGGGACAGTTTTATCCTATAGGACAAAAACATGAACCCAGAATACACCGTGACGACAAATTAAGTATCACTGTCGCCAGCCAAAACACCCCGGAGTTGGCCATCCCTTTCAACATCCAGAACGGAACATACAATGTTGGAGAAGACGGAAAGGTTGACACTGCTACTCCTACAACTAAAGAAAAGGGATACCGTGTAGATATAGATGGATATATAGACTTCCCGATGTTAGGAAAGTTACATGTAGAAGGGCTCACCATCAGCGAAGCTACAGACCTTATAAAGAAACGCATTATAGAAGGAGGATATATCAATAGCCCTCTAGTAATGGTAGACATCATGAATTTCAAATATACAGTATTAGGAGCAGTAGGTCATAATGGTGTGATGACCGCCGATGGAGATAGAGTCACTCTGTTGGAGGCCATCGCCAATGCAGGAGACTTAAGTGCCAATGCTGCAATAAACCGTGTTGCTGTTATACGCGAGGTAGGAGAAACACGTCAAGTCTTCTTTCACGATTTAAGAAGCAAGGATTTATTTGAGTCACCATGCTTCTACCTACAGCAAAACGACATTGTATACGTTGAGCCCAAGTATAAGAAAATCGACAAAGAGGAACGCATAATACAATATGGTACACTGATGCTGAGCATCGCTTCAACACTCAGCACCATGATGTGGTGGATACGACAGATCTAACGTAACAAACTTGTAAATTCTCACCTAATGAATAAATCTATGAACAAGAAAGAACAAGGCTTAAACATCTTAGACCTGTTCTTCTATCTACTCTCCAAATGGCCCTGGTTCGTATTAGGAGTAGCCATATGTGGTGGGGCAGCCTATCTAAAGTATGCACATACTCCGTTTACCTATTACCAATCGGCCACAGTCATCATCAAAGACCCGACCAATAAAAACACCTATTCTGCTGGTTTTGACCGATATGACAACCTGGTTAATAAAGTAAATGTAGCCAACGAAATACTTCAGTTCCGTTCTAAAAGGCTCATGCGCGAAACGGTATTGCGCACGAAGGCAAATGTAAACTATCAGACAAAGATAAAGTTCAGATGGATAGAGTTGTATAGCAACTCACCCATAGCTGTAACTTTTCCTGATGCTATGCGTGACAGTCATGTGACATTCACCATCACACCAAAGGATAGTGCTACGATACAATTATCCCATCTTGCAGGTGCCGATGACGAACAAGTATATACTGTAAATACCAATGATACAATCATCCTGCACGGACAAAGAATCATCATTGCCCCCACCAGATATTATGGTGCTCAATGGTATGGCCAAGATATCAAGATAGAAAAATTACCTTTAGAATGGGTAGCCGACAGATACCGTAGCGCCGTAGGAATACGTCAAGAAGAGGATGAGGCCTCTATTCTCAAATTGGCCTTAAAAGACAACAATGCATTAAGAGCACAAAACATACTAAACACCATGGTAATCGTATACAATGACATCACTGTAGACGACAAGAACCTGATGGTGCAAAACACAACCAACTTCATCAACGGACGACTTGCAGTAATTGAGAAGGAACTCGGAGGCGTGGAAGATGAGATTGTAAGTTTCAAAAAAGAGAATCAGATTATTGACCTTGGTTCGGCAGCAGGACAGTATACAAGCGAATCGCAAAAGTACAGTACTGAGGTAATGGAAACAAAAACTCAGTTGCAGGTTGCACAATACATTAAAGATTACCTGACCGACCCCTCAAAAGGCACTGAATTGATTCCCGCAAATACGGGCATCAGCGATATGAATATCGAGAGCCAGATCATGCAATACAACACGACGAAGATGAAACGTGACAAGCTACTCGATGATAGTAGCGAACGAAACCCCATCGTTGAAGGATTGAATGGCTCGTTGGCTGCAATGCGCCAAAGTATCATCAGCGCTGTTGACAACATGATCTTGAGCCTCAACGTAAGACTCAATGAGGTACAAAAGCGAGAGACTGATGCACAAACCCGCGTGCAGGCTATCCCCACCAAGCAGAAACAAATGCTTACCATCGAGCGCCAACAAAAGATCAAGGAGAGCCTCTATATGTTCTTGCTCAACAAGCGTGAAGAGAATGCACTATCACAAGCCATGGTGAACGATAATGCATGGATTATTGATAGCGCCGAAGGCAGCATGTCACCTATAGCTCCTACAAGAAATCGCATCCTATTCGTAGGCATCTTGATTGGTATAGCTATCCCTATGGGCGTATTCTTGGCAATACTCTTCCTTGACACGCGTGTTCATCACCGCAAAGACATAGAAAAAGAGGTTAATATACCTTTTATTGGAGATGTACCCGTAGACTCTGAACTGATGAAAGCAGGAAAGAAAAACCGTAATGCCATCGTTGTGAGTGAAGAGGGAACGGATATGTTATCTGAAGCCTTCCGAATATTGCGCACCAATATGGCCTTCCTGACCAAAGGAAATCCTGACACAAAGGTCTTAATGACCACCTCATTCAACGTCAGTGCCGGAAAAACATTCATCTCAAGAAACTTAGCAATGAGTTTGGCTTTTGCTAACAAGAAGGTATGTATGGTTGACCTCGACCTGCGTAAAGGTACCCTGACTGGCCATGAGAACAGGAGCATCATGGGCGTGACAAACTATCTTATAGACCCGACAATGACTCTTGATGACATCATAAAGACAGACCACATATGCGATAAGGTAGCCATTATCCCTGCAGGAACAATGGCTCCTAACCCTGCCGAACTCCTTATGAGCGAGCGTCTGGACGATATGATAAAAGAGCTGAAGACACGATATGATTATATCATTGTGGATAGCGTTCCTGTAGGTATCGTTGCCGATGCCAGCATCACCAATCGAATTGCCGACCTCACACTCTTCATCCTACGCATAGGACATCTCGACAAGCGCCAACTTCCTGACCTTGAAGAATTGTACGAAGAAAAGAAACTGAACAATATGGCATTGATTCTCAATGGAAGCAATCCACGTAAGCAACAATATGGCTATGGATACGGATATGGTTACGGATATGGCTATGGGTACGGTTACGGATATGGCTATGGAAACGAAAAGAAAAAAGTTGGCTGCAAAATCTAAAAAATATATGATAATTGCGCACGATTTTGATAATTTATAACAATTTATCATTAACTTTGCGACGATAATCGACAAAACTACAAGAATATCAATACAATCGAGAAAGATATGAAAAAGTATTTATTGACAGCTGCTTTAGCGGCAATCGGTATCGTAGGTTATGCCGATGATACAACAAGAAACTCTGCAGACTTTACCGAAGAGGTATACTACACCGACTCGAAAGGGTATAGCGTACAGACCAATAGTTTCTGGAAGAACTGGTTTATCAGTGCTGGTGCTGGTGCGCAAACTATTTTCGGTGACCACGATAAGCAATTGGGTTGGGGCGACCGCATCACTCCCGCTTTTGACCTTGCGGTTGGTAAGTGGTTTACACCTGTCATCGGTGTACGCGGTATGGCAAGTGGCCTTACCCTAAAGGGCGCAGCTCAGGATTGGGGTAATTGGCTAAATCCTGAAGGAGGTTCTTACTCGGTAGGAGACACTCCCGCAGGCGATGAGCAATTCTGGAAAGACCATCACCTTTGGCATCAGGAATTCAAATACATCAATGGCCATATTGATGTAATGATTAATATGAGCAACCTCTTTTGCGGATTCAAGGAAGAGCGCGTATACAATGCTATCCCTTATTTTGGATTAGGATGGGTGGCCGCGCTTGAAAATGCCGACCGCTTGCCCGAGGGATATCGTCCTTCACGTGAGGTTGGTGCAAACATTGGTTTCATCAATCAATTCCGTTTGGGCCGCAACTTCGATCTCAACGTCGATATCCGTGGCGGATATGTAAACGACCGCTTTGATGGAGAAGAGGGAGGCAGATACGGCGAGGGCATCCTTTCTACCACAGCCAACTTGGTATGGAAGATTGGCGGCAACACATGGGAGCGCAGCAAGACTATCGTGCGTTATGACAACCGCACTATCAACGAATTGCGCGACATGATGGATCAGCTCAGCCGCGACAACGAAGAATTGCAGAAGGCTCTGGATGACTGCAACAAGGCGAAGGCTGAAGCTGCTGCTAAGAAGATTGCAGTTGTAGCTCCTAACCTCGTAACCTTCAAGATTAACAAGAGCAACCTTTCTAAGGAGGCACGCGCTAACCTTGGTCTCTTGGCTGAAGTTATCAAAGAGAACGATGCAAATGTTGTATACACTATCACAGGCTATGCTGATGCAGCTACCGGCAACAAGGAAATCAACGACCGCTTGAGCAAGGAGCGTGCACAAGCCGTTTACGACTGCCTCATCAATGAGTTTGGAGTTAATCCTGATCAGCTCCGCATGGAGTACAAGGGTGGTGTAGAGAACATGTTCTACAACGACCCCGCACTGAGCAGAGCAGTTATCACACGCGGTGATTTGAAATAAACATTCATTTCGTCCAATAATACATGAAGAGCATCCACTTTGGATGCTCTTCTTTTTGTATTAGGCCGCAACATATATAGATCATTCCCATTGGTTGTGTCCCCTGGATACTGCTCCGAAAAGTGTGTTTGGATACTGTTCCGAAAAGTGTATCTGAGTTAAGTAGTAAAAGAAAGGCCAGTCATGTTTAGGAAGCTTTGACCTGAGAGACATTGGTTGTAGACCAAACTGAAAACAACACCATAATAAAAAAGGGATGCAATGCGCATCCCTTTTCTGTTTTATCCTATTAGCGAGACTTAAATCTCGGCTAATGTTAAAGACTAAAATCCGAGTTCTTATTTCGCAATCTTCAGTGTCACGATACTCATTGCAGGAAGAGTCACCTTGAGGCCCTCCTTGGTAATCTTAGCCCCCTTAAACTCGGCGAGGTTCACCACATCGGGTTGCTCGAATGAGTTGTGGTCACCAATATGCTTTGATGTGAGGATTTCGCCTGTTACCTTCTTACCCTTGAGGTCAGCAAGGTTGATGGTCACCTCTTGCTTCTGCTTCAGATCTACGTTGGCCAATGAGATGTGGATAGCACCTTCGGCGTTCTTTGAGGCCGTAGCGCTCAACATAGGAAGTGTGCGTGTAGGCTCCTCGTCAGAGCGGCCGGGACGATAGCGCTCGTTCTTCACCTGCATCTCATCACAAGTAAGCTCCATGGGGATGAAGGTAGCGTCCTGGTGAGGCTTATACATCTTGAACACATAATAGGTAGGTGTGAGCACCATCTTGTCACCTTGAGTAAGAATCATTGACTGCAACACATTGGCAATCTGCGCGATGTTACACATCTGAATACGATCGGTATACTTATGGAACACGTTGAACGACAAAGCTGCTACGAAGGCATCACGCATGGTATTCTGTTGGAACAGGTGTCCACGTATGGTACCGGGCTCCTCGTCCCACCATGTACCCCACTCGTCTACCATGAGGCCCACGCGCTTGCGATTGTCGTAGCGGTCCATAATCTCCATATGCTTCTTCAGCACAGGCTCGATACCCAAGCACTTACCCAAGCACCAGTAGTAGTCATCCTCATTGAAGTTCAATGCCGAGCCCTTGCTACCGCTCCATGTGAGCACAGTGTAGTAGTGGAGCGACAAGCCACGCATGTGACCAGCAGCATTGCGCATGAGCACCTCTGTCCAGTTGTAGTCGTAGTCGCTGGCACCGCTGGCAATCTTGAAAAGATGGTTGCCGTTGTACTCGCGACAATAGGTCTGATAGCGGCGATAGAGGTCAGCATAATACTCGGGACGCATGTTACCACCACATCCCCAGCTTTCGTTACCTACGCCGATATATTTTACCTTCCAGGGCTCTTCACGACCATTCTCCTTACGCAGCTTGGCCATAGGGCCATCCTTGGCGGTCATATACTCTACCCACTTGGCAGTCTCCTCTACCGAGCCACTACCTACGTTCATTGACACATAGGGCTCACAACCGAGGATTTCGCAAAGGTTGAGGAATTCGTGCGTACCGAAGCTATTATCCTCTACGGTACCACCCCAGTTGTTGTTCACCATGCGGGGACGATTCTCGCGCGGACCGATACCATCCATCCAGTGATATTCATCGGCAAAGCAGCCACCCGGCCAACGAAGGTTAGGGATGCTGAGTTCCTTGAGCGCACCGAGCACATCGTTTCTATAACCTTGCGTGTTAGGGATAGCAGAGTCCTCACCCACCCAAAGTCCTCCATAGATACAGGTACCGAGGTGTTCGGCAAACTGGCCATAGATGTGACGACTGATGACATTCTTCGCCTCATCGGGGTGAAGGGTCACAGTAGCTTGACGCTGGGCTACCACTGGCAGTGCACACAGAAGCGCCACAGAGCATAAAAGTTTCTTCATAATATTCTATTATTAAAATTAGTATTCATGGGCGAAGATAAACATTTTTTGTCATTTTTACTATTCTTGTCTTTCTTTTTTGTATCTTCGCACCAATATAATATTATATAGCATGCAACACGGATATGTAAAGGTGGGAGCGGCCATTCCCTTAGTAAGCGTGGCCGATACGAAATATAATGTAGATCAAATGGTGGCTTTGGCTCACAAGGCCTACGAGGAGGGTGCTGAGATTACCGTATTCCCCGAATTGTGTGTGACGGGATACACCTGCGGCGACCTGTTTACCCAGCAGACACTGCTTCACGAGGCCGAGATAGGCATTGCACGTTTCGCACAAGCCACAAGCGAGCACGATACCATATACATCATAGGTGCCCCTGTATATGTATGTGGAGCCCTGTATAACTGCGCCCTCGTATTGCAACAGGGCAAGATTCTCGGCATCGTGCCCAAATGCTACATCCCCAACTACGGTGAGTTCAACGAGCGCCGCTGGTTCTCTACAGGCTACAACCTGCGCTTGGAGGACAACATCCAATATGCTGGCCAATCGGTACACATCGGTTCGTACCAAATCTTCCACACCGGTCGCTATGCCTTTGGTGTAGAGATCTGCGAGGACCTCTGGAGTGTGACACCGCCCAGCTCGGCACTGGCCCTCCAGGGAGCTGAGATCATCTTCAACCTCTCGGCATCAGACGAGGTAACCGGCAAGCACGACTACCTGCGCTCACTCCTGGCCCAGCAATCGGCACGTTGCATGGCCGGCTATGTATATAGCAGTTGCGGATTTGGTGAGTCTACCACCGACCTCGTATTCTCCGGCAAAGCCTTCGTGGCTGAGAACGGCAGCATCCTTGCCGAGGCCAAGCGCTTCTGCTTCGACACCCAGATGCTATACTCTGAGATCGACCTCGACAAGTTGCGCATGGAGCGCCGTGGCAACACCACGTTTGCTACCGCCCAGGCCGACCTCTTCCCCAAGGCAACCCACGTGCACACAGCACCCGTGAACGACAGACATTGCACGCTCACCCGCTACTACTCACGCCTCCCCTTCGTACCGCAGGGCGAACTGCTTGATGCACACTGCAACGAGATATTCAACACGCAGGTGGCAGCCTTGGCCAAGCGCCTCACCCATATCCATTGCTCCAAGGTGGTGTTAGGCATCTCGGGCGGACTCGATTCCACTTTGGCCCTCTTGGCT
The DNA here is from genome assembly GCA_017557005.1 of Bacteroidaceae bacterium. GTDB lineage: Bacteria > Bacteroidota > Bacteroidia > Bacteroidales > Bacteroidaceae > UBA1189. Next base: position 33,143 of record JAFZFZ010000065.1, read on the forward strand.
ACGGTGCGCACCTTCGACCGTCTGCAGCTCCCCCGCACAGGCATCATCGGCATCACCATGCCCGGCTTCGGCACTACCGACCGCACCTATCAGAATGCCCTCTCGTTGATGGAGCAGCTGGGCACCAGCATGCGCGAGATCAGCATCAAGGATGCCTGCATACAGCACTTCAGCGACATCGGTCACGACATCAGCATACACGACACCACCTATGAGAATGGCCAGGCACGCGAGCGCACCCAGCTACTCATGGACGTGGCCAACCGTGAGAATGCCATCGTAATAGGTACGGGCGACCTCTCGGAGCTTGCCCTCGGCTGGGCCACCTACAATGGCGACCACATGTCGATGTATGGCATCAACGCCGGTATCCCCAAGACCCTCGTACGCCACCTCGTAGAGTGGGAAGCAACCCACACCTATGAGGGAGCCATACGCAACATCTTGCTCGATGTGGTGAACACCCCCATCAGCCCCGAGCTCATCCCCGCCAAGGAGGATGGCACCATCAAGCAGAAGACCGAAGACCTCGTGGGCCCCTATGAGTTGCACGACTTCTTCATCTACCACTTCATGCGCTCGGGCTACACCCCGTCAAAGATCTTCTACCTTGCATGCCGCACCTTCGAGGGCGAGTATGACAAGGCCACCATCAAGAAGTGGCTCACCACCTTCTTCCGTCGCTTCTTCCAGCAACAGTTCAAGCGCTCCTGCTTGCCCGATGGCCCCAAGGTGGGTAGCGTATCGCTGAGTCCGCGTGGCGACTGGCGCATGCCGAGTGATGCCAGCGCAGCCCGTTGGATAGCCGAGTGCGAACAGCTGAGCATCGAGAGCTAACCTACCATCCAAGAGCCCATGCGCAAGAGGGAGAAAGCAGCATATATAGTAGGAGTAGCGGCAGTCACGGCCATCTTTACCGCGATTACCAAGCCCTCGTTGCACCCCATCGACACGCATGAGCAGCCCGACACCATCGTGGTAGACACCGTGGTGCCCACCTTCCGCATATCAGCCTACGACAGTATCTTCCAGCGCTATGCCGACACCATCGGGTGGGATTGGAAGATGTTGGCAGCCGTAGCCTACGTAGAGTCTAAGTTCGACACCTCGGCCACCTCGGCCGTGGGTGCACAAGGCCTGATGCAGATGATGCCACAGACAGCCCGCGCCATGGGCGTCCCCGAGGGCATGGAGCGCGACCCCGAGGAGAGCGTGCGCGCAGCAGTCGACTACTTTGCATACCTATCCCGCCTCTTCCGCCGCGTCCCCGAGAACGAGCGCATCCACTTCGTGCTCGCCTCCTACAATGCAGGGTTCGGACACATCCAAGACGCCATGCGCCTTGCCGAGAAGTATGGCAAGAACCGCCACGTGTGGGATCACAGCGTAGAGACCTTCCTGCGCCTCAAGAACGACTCCATCTACTACACCGATTCGCTCTGCCGCAACGGTCGCTTCACCGGTATCGAGACCACCCTTTTCGTACGCAAGGTACAACACAAGTACAGCGAATACTGTCTACGCGAAGAGCGCTACTGGGCCACCCACCGCGACACCACACACTACGTGCCACTCGGCATCCCCGTATGCCTTGAGGAGGATATGCCCGATACCGATACCGACAACACCACCGCCCAGCTATGAGCCACCCCGATCGTTTGCGCCTACGCGTAAGCCACGTAGCTGCGCCCCACATCCACGGCACCGATGCCGAAGGCACGCCCCACACCTGCATCCTCACGGAAGCAGCCTACCGTGCCGACCTCGACGCACTGTGCGAGGGCGATACCATCATGCTGGTGGGCCTCACCTACCATGCCGACGGCACATTACACGCGCAGCGCCTCATCGTTGAGCCCGACTACCTCATCGATATCAGCACCCTCGCCGGTTGCTTCACCGAGAGCGGTGCCCACCCCATGCGCTACCTGCTCACCATGCTATCACCCAAGGATACCACCAAGCCCATCCTCTTGGGTAATACCGCCAACCAGTTTCTCGACGATTGCGTCAACCACACCCCCGAGCGCCCCGCCTCCTTCGACACATCCATACGCAAAGCCTTTGCCACCGATGCCCTCAAGTTTGCCGTGTGCCCCGATATCAATGCCGCCTTCTTCCAGGAGGCGCGCACCCAATATGCCCATATCCAATCCAGCATCGACGCCCTCCACCGCCGCTACCCCAAGGGTCGTGAAGAGGGAGGCGCCATGCTTGAGCCCTCCTTCATCTGTCCGGCCCTCGGCCTGCAGGGAAGGCTCGACTACCTGCAGAGCAACCTCCGTTGCCTTGTCGAGCTCAAGTCGGGCAAGGCCGAAGAGTACTACTCCAAGCCCCAAGGCCCCAAGCAGGCCCATACCGCACAGATGATGCTCTACCGCGAGATGCTACACCTCAACACCGGCATCCCTCGCCACGAGATCAGCGCCCTGCTCCTCTACTCGCGCTACCCCCTCTTCTTCGATGGCAGCCAGCACGCCACCATCGTCGACGAGGCCCTGGCACTGCGCAATGCCATCGTGCGTCTCATGCGCCAGCTTGCCACCGATACCGATACAGCCACGCTCTTTGCGTCGCTCACCCCCGACACCTTCAACACGCGCCCCCTCACCAGCCGCTTGTGGACCGACTACCTGCGTCCCCAGCTCACCCGCCTGCTCGCCCCCTTCCATACGGCCAACAGCACCACGTTGGCGTATTTCTACCGCTACCTGCGCTTCACGGCCGCCGAGCAATACCTTGCCAAGATCGGGCGCAACGAGCGCGACCGCGCACAGAGCCACCTCTGGTGTCGCACCCACGAGGAGAAGATGGCCGATGGCGACATCATCACAGCCCTACGCCTACAATCCTTCACCCATGACGACGGTTGCGGGTACGACACGCTCACCTTCACCCTGTCGCCCACCGACGATGTGCCCAACTTCCGTCGGGGCGATATGATCCTGTTCTACATCAAGGAGCGCCCCACCGACGATGTCTCCACCCGCCAGGTACACAAGGGCACCCTGCTACATATCGATGCCCACACCCTGCGCATCGGTCTGCGCCAGCACCAGCACAGTGCAGCCGTGTTCCCCACCTCGGCCACCTATGCCATGGAGCACGACGTCAGCGATAGCGTCTTCGGCGCCCTCTACCGCAGCCTCTACGCCCTGCTACAAGCCCCCGAGGATACCCAGCGCCTGCTCTTGGGCGACCTGCTTCCCCGCACCGATGCCACCGCACAGCTCGTAGGCCACTACCCCGGTGCCGATACCGATGCCATCGTGCACACCATCAAGCAAGCCACCGACTATGCCCTCATCGTAGGCGCACCGGGAGCGGGCAAGACCTCCATCCTCCTGCGCTCCATCGTAGAGGAGCACTACCGCCACACCCCGTGCAACATCCTGCTCATGGCCTACACCAACCGCGCCGTCGACGAGATCTGCCAGGCCCTCGAGCGCATCCCCGATGCCCCCGACTACATACGCCTGGGTAGCGAGCAGAGTTGCGACGAGCGCTATGCCCACCGCACCCTCTCACGCCTCACCGCCCCCCTGCGCAATCGCGACGAGGTGCGCACCCTCATCCAGCACACCCGCATCGTGGTGAGCACCGTGAGCACAGCCGCCGGCCGCCCCGAGCTATTCGCGGCCAAGCAGTTTCAGCTCACCATCGTCGACGAAGCCTCACAGATACTCGAGCCGCACCTCATCGGCCTGCTGGCCACGCTGAAGAGCAAGTTTGTACTTATCGGCGACCACAAGCAGCTCCCAGCCATCTCCGTGCAAACCGATGCCGAGGCCCTTATCCACACCCCCGCGCTCACCGCCCTCGGCTTCAGCAACTGCAAGCAGTCGCTCTTCGAGCGCCTCTACGCCCGCCTCACCACCCAAGGCCACACCGCCTGCATCGCCACCCTCTACCAGCAGGGCCGCATGCACCCCGAGGTGAGCCACTTTGCCAACCAGCGCTTCTATGCCAACCGCCTGCAGCCCGTGCCCCTGCCCCATCAGACGGCACCGCTCCCCTACACCACCTACGACAGCAGTTGCCCCATGCAACGCCTCATAGCCCAGCGCCGCACCGCCTTCATCCCCTGTCCACCGGCAGCTGACGACGTACGCTTCAAGACCAACCCCCACGAGGCACAGCTCTGCGCCTCGCTCGTAGCAGCCATCGTCAAGCTCTACCAAAGCAACGAGCTCCCCTACGATGCCCACCACACCATCGGCATCATCGCCCCCTTCCGAGGTCAGGGAGCCCTCATACGCCATGCGCTGAGCTCACTCGCCATCGACGAGTTCACCCAGCACATCAGCATCGACACCGTAGAGCGCTACCAAGGTAGCCAGCGCGACATCATCATCTACTGCACCACCGTCACCACCCCCAGTCAGATGGAGCTCATAGTAGAGGCCGCCACACCAAGCAGCGACACCCCCTACCCGCTCGACCGCAAGCTCAACGTAGCCCTCACCCGAGCCCGCCAGCAGCTCTTCGTCATCGGCATCCCCCACGTACTGGACACCGACACCAACTACCGTGCCTTGATGCAAGAGCTATAACCCCCGTCGTTCGGGCGCGAGCCGTTATGGGGTGTAGTCATGTATGTGCAGTGATACAACGGTAATATATACGTCCTAAGACGATATTTTTCAGATGAAAAGTCCGCGTATCGCAAGCCTTGCCATCGAAGGATAGGCAAAGAACGCAAAGCCGCCTACACATATCAGGTAGACGGCCTTTCTTTTGCTACATCGTGCAGCTCATCACACCCAGGGTGCCCGCAATGGCGGTGAGCACGGTGATAAGTAGTTTGATGATTTCTTTCCAGTTGATTTTCATAGCTGTAATTTACTATTTGACAATTTACTATTTACTATTTATTTACAATTTGATTATTTGACAATTGGCCTTCCGGATGGCAGCGAGAGCGGAGCAACTCGCAAAGATTCGTTAGATTCGTACGATTCGTGTTCGAAAAAACACTCATATACTTGTTTATTATTTTTGACCACGAATAACACGAATATCACGAAT
>JAFZFZ010000005.1 GCA_017557005.1 Bacteroidaceae bacterium
CCCAGCATGGTGCGCGACAACAAGTTCTACGGTACCGTACGCATAGGACGCATAGGCAATGGTGCCCTGCAATACCACGACCTGCGTCTGCCCGTAGGCATTACCAACTCGAGCATACACTCGTGTGATATTGGCGACAATTGTGCCATACACGATGTCCACTACCTATCACACTATATCATAGGTAGCCACTGCATGCTTTTCAATATACAGGAAATGGACACCACCGACCATGCCAAATTTGGAAATGGCATCGTGAAGGATGGCGAACCCGAGGAGGTGCGCGTGCGTATCCACATCATGAATGAAACAGGCGTACGACGCGTTATACCCTACGATGGTATGACCACCGCCGACGCCTACCTTTGGGGAAAGTATGTAGACGACACTCCGCTACAACGACGTTTAGAAGAAATCACACAACGAACCATCGATCATCAACGCGGATACTATGGCGAGATAGGTGAGCGATGCGTCATCAAGAATTCGAGTATCATCAAGGACGTGCGCATAGGAACCGATTGCTACATCAAGGGAGCATCGAAACTGAAGAATATCACCATCAACTCATCAGACAAAGAGCCTTCGCAGATCGGTGAGAACGTAATTCTCGTCAATGGTATCGTAGGCTACGGATGCCGCATATTCTACTCGTGCACAGCCGTAAAATTCATCCTCGGCAACAATTCAAACCTCAAATATGGCGCCCGCCTCATTGATTCTATCATGGGCGACAACAGCACCATCTCTTGTTGCGAGGTGCTCAATAACCTCATCTTCCCCGCCCATGAGCAGCATCACAACAACTCGTTCCTCATAGCTTCTGTCATCATGGGACAAAGCAACATGGCGGCTGGTGCCACCATAGGTAGCAACCACAATAGTCGCACCAACGATGGAGAGATTGTTGCAGGACGCGGCTTTTGGCCCGGCCTATGCTCCTCAGTGAAGCACTCGAGCCACTTCGCCTCGTTCACACTATTGGCCAAGGGAGACTTCCCTGCCGAGATGCATATCCCCCTACCCTTTGCCCTGGTCAATAACAACATATCGGCCGACCGCCTTGAGGTACTACCCGCCTACTGGTGGCTATACAATATGTACGCACTCGCACGAAACACCTGGAAATACCAAAGCCGAGACCGCCGCGTGACTAAGGTACAAAACATCGAACTCAACACCTTTGCCCCCGACACCATGCAGGAGGCACTCGACGCACGCACACTACTGGAGCAATGGATAGGAAGAGCCGCACTCAACGCCAACAATGATAGCAATCTCCCAAAGAGAAAGCCTGCAACCTTAGGGCAATGCCAAGCCTTAGGGCACACACTTCTCCATGGAGACCGCCATGCAGTAGACTCCCTCACCGTGTTGGGCGAGGCTATGGAGAAAAGCAATCGTCCCGTACATATACTCAAGGCCTACGACGCCTACCATGCCTACGGCGATATGCTCATACACTATGCCATGACCAATATCATTGACTATCTGGAGACTATCGGCAATGCAGACATCACAGAGGCACTCGCTAAAGCCACCCCCACCAAGAAGAGTCCTTCACGATGGATCAATCTCGGCGGACAGCTCATGAAAGCCAGCGATGTAGACCGCTTAAGAAACGATATCTGCAGTGGCCGACTCGACTCGTGGAAAGCCATACACCACCGCTACGACGAATTGTGGCGTCGATACCCTACCGACAAGTTACGCCATGCCATCGGATGCCTCATGGCAGTGCTCGGTACCGACAAAATGACACCCGACCACTGGCTACAGGCCTTCGCCCACGAAGAACGCATCCAACGACGCATCGCCGAGCAGGTATACCTATCGCGTAAGAAAGACCACGACAACCCCTTCCGCCAGCTCACCTGCCGCAACGAAGAAGAGGCACTCGCCGTCTTTGGCACCGTAGACGAGAACCCCTTCGTATGCCAGATACGCGAAGAATCGCTACACAACATACAACGTATTGAACGCATCAGAGAGAAGCTATAAGAAAAGCGATGGGCACGACAAAAAACGTGCCCATTCCTTTTTATATCTGCAAACAATAAGCTATCTTTGCCCAGTTACAAATCAAACAAGAACAATAACTAAAGACATAGCATACTATGGAAAAGATTATCGGACTTATCAATGCCCCCTTTACACCATTCTATCCCGATGGTGAAGTAAACTACGAACCCATCCCCGCATACGCAGAGATGTTGCAGAAGAACGGCCTCAAGGGCGTGTTCATCAACGGTTCTTCGGGCGAAGGATATATGCTCACCGAAGAGGAGCGCATCAACCTCGCCGAGGTGTGGATGCATGCCGCACCGAAGGATTTCAAGGTTATCGTACACGTCGGCAGCACCTGCGTGAAGAGCGCTTGCCGCATGGCCGCTCACGCACAGAAGATTGGCGCCTTCGGTATCGGCACCATGGCTCCTCCCTTCCCCAAGATCAACCGTATCGAGGAGTTGGTAAAATACTGCGAAGAGATAGCAGCGGCCGCTCCTGACCTTCCCTTCTACTACTACCACATCCCCGCATTCAACGGCGCATACCTCTCAATGGTTGAGTTCCTCAAGGCCGTTGACGGACGCATCCCCAACTTTGCCGGTATCAAATACACCTTCGAGAGCATCTACGAGTACAACCAATGCCGCCTCTACAAGAATGGCAAGTACGATATGCTACACGGTCAAGATGAGACCATACTTCCCTCACTCGCCATGGGTGGTGCACAGGGCGGTATCGGTGGCACCACCAACTATAACGGATGCAACCTCGTAGGCATCATCGACGCATGGAAAGCGGGCGACATCGAGAAGGCACGCGAGCTACAGAATTTTGCACAAGATGTCATCAACGTCATCTGTCACTACCGTGGCAACATCGTTTGTGGTAAGCGCATCATGAAACTCATCGGCCTCGACCTCGGCCCCAACCGTACACCGTTCCAAAACATGACCGACGCCGAAGAGGAGGCATGCCGTAAGGAGCTCGAAGCCATCAACTTCTTTGAGCGTTGCAACAAGTTTTAATCCAGCACCCTGACACAACAATGAAACACTACCTCACCGAATGGGCCGAGCGCTATCGTGCCGACCTCACCGAAAATATCATGCCTTTCTGGCTTAGCCACGGACTCGACCGCGTCAATGGCGGTATCTACACCTGCCTCGACCGCGACGGTTCGCTTATCGACACCACCAAGTCCGTATGGTTTCAAGGACGCTTTGCTTTCGTAGCATCCTTTGCCTACAACACCATAGAGAAGAACCCCGAGTGGCTGGCCGCCGCCAAGAGCACGATTGACTTCATCGAGGCACACTGTTTCGACACCGATGGCCGCATGTACTTTGAGGTCACCGCCGATGGCCGCCCCTTGCGCAAGCGCCGCTACGTATTCTCTGAGTCTTTTGCCGCTATCGCCATGGCCGAGTATGCCAAGGCTTCGGGCGATATGACCTATGCCGAGAAGGCACTCCGGCTCTTCAAGGACATACGTCGCTTCATCGCCACACCCGGTTGCCTCGAGCCCAAGTACCTCGACACCCTACAGGCCAAGGGACACTCTATCGTGATGATCCTCATCAACACCGCCTCACGCATCCGCGAGGTGATTCAGGACCCCGTGCTCGATCAGCAGATCGACGAGTCGTTGGAGTCACTGAAGGACTTCGTGAAGCCCGAGTTCAAGGCGTTGCTCGAGATGGTAGGCCCCAACGGAGAGTTTATTGACACCATCAACGGTCGCACCATCAACCCCGGCCACTGCATCGAGACAGCATGGTTCATGCTCGAAGAGGCCAAGCACCGCGGTTGGGACAAGGAGATCACCCAGCGCGCCCTCGAGATCCTCGACTGGTCATGGCAATGGGGATGGGACGAGCAGTATGGCGGTATCATCAACTTCCGCGATTGCCGCGGCTTGCCCCCTCAAGACTATTCACAAGACATGAAGTTCTGGTGGCCACAAACCGAAGCCATCATCGCCACCCTCTATGCCTACGAGGCTACGGGCGATGAGAAATACATCGAGATGCACCGCCAAATCAGCGAGTGGACCTATGCCCACTTCCCCGACGCCGAGTATGGCGAGTGGTATGGTTACCTACACCGCGATGGCACCGTGGCACAACCCGCCAAGGGCAACATCTTCAAGGGTCCCTTCCACATCCCTCGCATGATGATCAAGTCGTACGAGTTGTGCAAGGAGTTGATAAAGTAATAAATTAAGGAGATAAAAGGAGTTATAGGGAGATAGCAGGAGATAGAGCTAAATGCACTCGCGCAAAAAGGCTATTGGCCTTTATCTCCTATTATCTCCCCTAATCTCCCTTTACCTACTAGGACATAACACCCATGAAACGAATCCTTTTCCTCCCCCTCCTCCTCTGCGCCCTGCTCTGCATAGCGCAAAACCGCGTCTCGGTGACACCTGCATCCCCCATGAGTGAACCCGTATCGGGTCATTACGCAGGCTGGATAAAGGGAGCGCTCACCACCTACGGAGGTTGCAACTTCCCCGACGTGCCCTGTGCCGATGGCGGACAGAAAGTATACTACCCCAAGGCCTACGGAGCCAGCGTACAGATACCTGGCGGCGTAGTATATCTTGGCGGCATGAATGCCGAGAGTTCGCTCAGCGAGTGCGAGTTTATCAGTGCCACAGATGGCGCCTCTACCCCCATTGCCTCGTTACCCAAGCCGTTGGACAACTTTGCGGCTACCTACCACGACGGCATGCTCTGGGTAGCTGGCGGACAATCGAATGGCATACCCAACAACGAAGTATACTCACTCCCCTATCCCAGTGATGCCAAGGAGTGGTCAGTGGCCTCTATACTCCCCGACGCATGTCGCCTACAACCCTGCGTAGCAGTGCAAAACACCGCCTCGGGCTATGCCCTCTTCATCTTCGGTGGCTACCAGCCCAAGGCCGAAGGCCAGGAGGCAGCCGTGCACACCGACGGAGTATACATGACACTTGCCGAACTTAAGAAAGGCAGCACCCAGTGGAAACGCACAGCCCCTTCGTTAGTAAACGTTAACGCCGACGATAACGAAAACAAACAACTGGAGGCAATTCAAAATTCAGAATTCAGAAATCAGAATTCAGAAATCATAACCGACGACAAACCGAGAGCAGAGATAAGCTCGCTTGATCTATGCCGAGGTGCGAAGGAGGAAAAGAAACAAAGTTTATTAAATCATAAATCCCTTCAAGCCATCGTAGGTAGCACCTGTAGCCCCATCGGCTATAGCCATGTGCTCTTCTTTGGCGGAGTTGACCACGACATCTTCCTCAGCGCCATCACCGGCAAGCAAGATAGCCTCTACCTGCGCCATCAGCCCGAGTGGTACCGCTTCCGAAGCGATGTGCTCACCTACCACACCATCACCGATTCATGGGGTATGCTCCCTGGTCATGAGCTATTGGCTCGTGCCGGTGCCTGTCTCACTCCCGAGGTGGGTGGCAACGGATGGAGCTATAGCGGAGGCGAACTCATGCCCGGTGTGCGCAGTGCCGATATCAGCCACGTAGAGGTCACGAATGACAAGCGCTTCGGTTGGCTCAACTGGACCGTACTCGCGCTCTACCTCGCCGGTATGCTCGGCATGGGTATCTACTTCATGCGCAAGGAGAATGGCGCCGACGACTTCTTCAAGGGCGGTGGTCGCATCCCCTGGTGGGCAGCAGGTATCAGTATCTACGCCACCATGCTCTCGGCCATCACCTACATGACCATCCCCGCCAAGGCCTACACCACCAACTGGACCTACTACCCCATGTTGTGGATGATCCTGCTCGTGAGCTTCCCCGTCATCAAGTATTACCTCCCCTATTTCCGTAAGCTCAATGTCACCAGCGCCTACGAGATATTGGAGCAGCGTTTCAACCTCTTCACCCGCCTCCTGGCCTCAACGCTCTTCTGCATCTTCATGATCGTGCGCATGGCCATCGTGCTCTACCTTCCCTCATTGGCACTCACCGCCGTCACAGGCATCGACATCTACCTCTGCATCGTGCTTATGGGCCTCGTGACCATCGTCTATTGCACCATGGGTGGTGTAGAAGCCGTTATCTGGGGCGATGTAGTGCAAGGCTTGATACTTGTGTGCGGAGCCATCTTTGCCGTTATATACCTTGCCGTGAATACCGAGGGCGGCGTGATGGGTTGCATCGATATCGCTTTGGAGAACGACAAGCTACGTCTCTTCGATTGGAGCAACTCATGGTCGCAAGCATGCTGGTGGGTCATCATCATTGGCGGCTTGGCCAACAACCTCATCTCCTACACCTCTGACCAAACCGTCATCCAGCGCTACCTCACCACCCCCGATGAGAAGTCGGCCGGTCGCGGTATCCTCGTCAATGGTGTCATGAGCGTGTTTGTCTCTGTAGCCTTCTACATGATTGGCACAGGCCTCTACACCTTCTATAAGACGCATCCTATCGAACTCGACGTCACCATGGGACAATCCGACGCCATCTTCCCCTTCTTCATGATGAGTCAGATGCCCGCCGGCATTGCAGGTGCCCTTATCGCGGCCATCTTTGCCGCCACCATGAGCACCATTTCCAGCAATATCAATAGCGTGGCAACGGCCTTCTCTATCGACTTCTGGAAGCGTTTCCGCCCCACTACCGATTCACAACTCGTCGTCGTGGCACGTTGGGCCTCTGTGGTGAGCGGTATGGTAGGTTTGGTGCTCGCCCTGTTGATGGCCACATGGGACATACAGTCGTTCCTCGACTTCTTCAACGAAGCATTAGGACTTCTCACCAGCGGTTTGGGCGGACTCTTCTTCATTGCCGTATTCATGAAGCGCGTCAAGGGCTATGCCGCCCTCACAGGTTTCATTGCTGGTGAAGCCGTCGTGTTCGTCATGAGCGAATGCACCAATGCCAACTTCTTCCTCTTCGGAGCCACCGGCATGGTAGTCAGCATCGTAGTAGCATGGCTGCTCTCACTCGGCTCACGTTGTAAGAAGTAAAGAGCATCATTATTCATAAGACAAGAGGCTGGTACAAACGTATCAGCCTTTTATCTTTCATACGCAAAAAGAACGCAAAAGTTACGCAATTTCGCATAGCCGTATCATGCTTTGGCTCTGAAGTTTAAGCCCCCAATAACGCAAATCTTAGTTTCGCTATATATCAACGTATTTTCATTGGCGTCCGAAGTACCCATGATTGCTATAAAAAAATCACAACGCTTTTTTCGGGGCACCAGTAAAACCATGTGTTTAGGTGGTTATCAGGGTTCGCAACAGAGAATACATTGCATCGCGGTATTTGTCTTCCACTCTACAGACTTCACTAACTTTGCGAATCGCTATCGCCCTCGCGCCTCTGGCACGCCAACACTCGGAATTTTATCTCACGCAGAGAGCGCAAAGACGCACACACTTCGCTTGTGCTTACCTACGGGACGCTAACACTCGGCAAGGCCGACAGCGAGGGCGAAGCGACTCGCCAACTTTGCGTTCTCTGCGTCTCTGCGTGAGATAAAATATTCAGCGTGAGATAAACTATCTTTGACACATAGGTAAACACATGGTTTTACTAGTAATCCCTTTTTTCTATTCTCTTTACAGGGAAAACGCATTATGAAAATAATTAAGTTTAGCGCAGTTTTTGCTTCACGCGAATCTCGCTAATCACGCGAAAAACGCTTGTTTCACTCGCGTTTGCCATCCGGATGGCCGCATACGCCGACGCGGTATGAAAGCGTCGGTTGCGGCGAAGGGAGGTTTATCTCCCCCGAGGAGTACGAGCCCCAAGGCGAGTTAGCGATGTATGATTCTGCGAGATTTGCGAGATTCGCGTGAGATAAACATGGCAACTAAGAGAAAAAGCAAGATATTCCAGACGGAAGAAATTATTATGCGTATTCCCTGATTCTCTTTATCATACACATTTTCTACCTGCAGTCAGAAAGTTTTCTCCTTGCAGTCAGAAACATTTCTATTCGCAGTCAGAAACTCTTCTACCTGCAGGGAGAAAAATTTCTGAAGCTATAGAAAAGGACATGAATAGTATACCAAAATTCATCAACAAAAACTGACAGAACTTGACAAGTATCGCTTCGTTAGCTCCCAAAGGTAAAAAAAAACGACAAAGCACAACTATTGCGTTCTTCAGTACCCAACCATCTGAAATAGTGATACATAGACCATACTAAATTTGCGTAACATTTGCGTAACATTTGCGTAGTTTCTTGCGTATATATTGCAACACATTCATCTATTTATTCCTCGAATTTTATTATTAATTCGTTCTCACACATGCAAGACTAACTTATTTTGTAACTGAGAGACGAATATCTCAGAGCGTTTGTATTGTTCTCCAAGTAAAAACACGCATTACAAAAATAATTAAGCATTCATAATTCAAAATTCAGAATTAAGTTGTACATTTGCAATATCGCTACGCCGATACCTTGATTCAGTTGTACGGACCGAGGTGGAAGGGTGGGGATAGACATTATGGAAAAGCGTTTACTAAGCGCTTTGATCTTAACATTCTGGAACTTCGCAACTTTCAAATGTATCGTTAAGACAAGGCAACGGTAGATGCTCATGGGTATGTTATACCAAACAGTCATCGTATTTGTACATCGGTGCAGATGCGGTTTGAGTGTATTACATATCGGCGTGGGCTTCGGCGTTGCTCGTTTTACGATACAGGGCAATGCGAAGGCCTCAGAGTGTGGGACGAGTGACAGTACAGATTCTCACGCTTTTTTTATTTTCAGCAATCAGTTGCCGAATCCGGGGAGTCTATAGGCGCAACAAGGAGTACCAACTTAAAAACTCAAATACTATGCCCCTATTCAGAATCACCGTCAAGCAGATGAAAAACTGCAATGGCATCCGCCTCGAGCCAGGCATGTCTGTAGACATTTCCACCTCTTCGTTTAGTAATCCCGTCGTCACCAATGGTGGCCAAATCGTTGCCGATGCCTTTATGCGTGTCTATGGCGTAGACATCAAGAAGGCTGGCGCTTTGAATATGGTTTATTTGGATGTGAAACAAATGAGATAATGCCATGAATGTAGACAAAGCAGCCGTAAAATTAGCATTGGCTATGGGAAAAGCCGCAGACGCAGGCTTTCCACAAGAGATGAAAGACATAGTAAAAAGGCATTCCATCATTGCAGCCATTGCTATGGCCTTCCCTCTGTTTGGTATAGACACAATTGTATACATTGCCACCTTGTGGCTGATGTACAAGAAATTAGCCGAGATGGCTTGTGTCCCCTTCGGAGGAAATCTAATAAAGAACGTAATTGCTGGTGTTTTGACTAATTTTGTGATTGCCCTAATCGTTGGTTTTGTACTTGATTTAATTCCTGGATTAGGATGGGTAGGAGCCGCTGCCTACGGTTACCTTGTTATGACCTTCAGTGCTATAGGTTTTATCAATTTCTTGACAATGGTTCACGAAAACGGAAAGGTCAAGCAGCAATACGACTTTAATGCAAGTGTTAATGCATTGAAGGGTGATAGCACCAATCCTTCAACAGAAGATACTGAAAGTAGAAACAATCAATAACAGTCTCAAAATGGATAATAAAACATTGTATGAAGGTTTAATCCTTGCAACCTTTTATCTACGCTACAGAGAGAAGAAAGGTATGAACAAGATTTTCTCTGATGATTCAAACTTTAATAGCAAGAAGGTAAAAAGCATTTTTAACAAATCAGTAAAGTCTGTACTTAAATTAGATATCACACTTGGTATCATAGGAAAAGAGCAGTCCAACGAAAAAGTATACAATATAATTTTAGCGACACTACAGGCAAAAGGCAAAATTTCTGACGAGGAATTCTTATCACTATTAAAAAATGATTTAGGAATTACCATTAATGACTATTTAATAAACCAACTCACAGTAATAGTTAAAGAAGATGGCGTAATTACACGCGAAGAAAAGGAACTATTGCTAAAATTGTTCGAAGAGCAATTAGCAGATATCCCAATATCTGAGAAAGATACTCTAAAAAAAGAGTTCAAAGAAAAATTAAAAATCAAGAAGACCAAAGGACAACGTATTTCCCTATATACAGTATGTGCTTTGACTATGTTGATATTAATGTTTCTCGGAGCAGGATTAATAATTAATCATGTTGAGAAAAAGAAGATGGAGAAGTTTAACATAGAAAAATATGTAGTAGATAATCCTCGATTAGTTTTTAAAACGATTTCATTCAGTAAATACATAGTTCGTGGTACTCCTAATGGGACAAACAAACACCTTGACAAACTTAACATCTTCCATTTAACAGGTGAAGCAGATTTGTATATTGAGATGAATCATTTGGATCTGATAGAAGAAGAGACTGACTACATTCAAAAGAGAATAGTATTAGCTTATAATTGTCCAACTAAGTATCCTGTTTCTGTTGATATAACCATTCCAAGTGGAGAATACAATTTAGTAGAAGAGATAGCTCCTGAACCTATAACCGAAAAGGAAGCCAACAAGATTGCCGCAAAAACAGCAATTGCTGGCGGAGTCTTCGGAACTCTCATAGGTGGTAAAGTTGCTGGTTGGAAAGCTGCTTTGGTTACAGGTACGGCGTCCACCGTTGCAACATATATTGCTACCAAAAATTTTGTAATGAATCTGTCTCTTCCTACAAATTCGATATCAGCACAAGAAGAATTGCTCATGAAAGCTCAAGAACTTATTGCGCTTGAAGTCATGGGTGGGAACTTGTGGTATGAACCTGATTCCCAATCGAAATTAATGACGTATTATGAGAATGAGTGTAAAAAACAACTTCGCAGTGTGATGCAACAATTCGGTTGGAAAGAAGTTGAAGTTAAATTTGTATACAAATAATCAAGACATATATAGCTATTATGAAAATCATAAGATTCTTTACTATACTTCTAACTCCGCTTGTGCTTTCTGTATTCTTGTGCATGGGAGTCTTTAAAATTTGCAATATCAACACTTCTGCTGTATGGGATATGGTCTTATCAAAGATCCCTATCGTTAAGTCTTTTCACGAAGTAACCACAAGCACAGGACTATATGGCATTTCTCAAAAAGACAAGCAAGAGTTGAGAACCGCGTCATACAACATTGACTTTATTGCATCGTTCACTGGTGGTGATACTAAATATATTGCAATATATCCTTATTTGATAGAGGCTGGAGTAGATTTAGGAAAGGCTACGCAAGAAGTTGTTAATGGCCAAACTGTAGTCACACTTCCGAATGCTCAAATTACTGTCGCTAAGATTAATGAAAAGAACCAAGTTCAAGTTATACGTGAAAAGGGTAATAAGTTAGACTATAACACTCACATAAAACCTTTGAAGATGGCTTTTGAGAAAAGCGCCAAGGACTTGGCGTTGCAAACTGGAATTTTGGAAGAAGCAAATAAGAAAGCGGAGAAGTATTTGGGGGAATTATTCAAAGGACAGAACTTTGTTTTTCAAAAAGAAGATGCAGAGTATGAAACTTTGCGTAAAGTCTCCACAGAATATGCTGCTTTGACTTTTAATTGTTCTCCAGGCAATTTTGAGAAAGGAGACCTTTATGGAACACCTATGTGGGAAAGAGATTGTTTGGAATTAACCTCACCTAATTATAATATTGGCTATTCCGGTTCTATTGGCCAAATGGAAAGAAAGGAACTGGAAGAGAGCATTGGTGGCTGGTTTAATGCATACAACTACTATTGTCAAAAACAAGATCAAGGTTCTCCTATAATCTTGAAACTACTAAATCCGTTGGATATGAAATATACTCGTACATATTTCAATGCAACGGATGGATATAATACCGGTTTCGTGAGGAGTAAGGAACATTTGTATTATATGATTTCAAATGCAAAGGATGCAGAAACTCAAAGCCAACAAAATGCTCCCGAAATGTTGTATTTGTCAATGATGCTATCTTCTAATGAAGATGGAGTGTATGAAGAATACAATGATTGGAATTGGAACTATACTAAATGCTTGGAGTCCGTTAGGGATAAAAAATACCATGAAACCTTAAGCCTACTCTCTAAGATGGAAAACACGCGTAAATATTGTGCAAAACGCGATAGTGTTGATGCCTCACAAACATATGGGGAGTTTTGGATGCAGTCTTTGGCTCAAATTATGACAAATAAGAAATACGTTGTTCAAAACGATGACAATTGGGTGAACCAGCGTTTAGATTTGCTATATTATATGAAAAGTGGCCGTTACAAACAATTGGATGATGAAGAACAGAATAGAATATTAGCGGGGGATGTTGGGAATGAGGACTTCAAATTAAAGTTAAAGGAGCTTTTCTATCTTTTGCCCAAGACTTCATTGAACCAAAGAGAACAGTATGCCGAAGATTTGATAAACGCGGCTCAGTCCTATAATTATATCATAGCCAACACCTTGAAAGGTAAAGACTTCTCCAAGTATATGGCAACGGTAATGTACAGATATGATGATGAGTATAAATACACGGGACAAATTGCAGGACTTACAGTATTGGGACATGAGGAGAATCTTAACGATAAGATGTTTGGCGATTATTATGGTGTCAAAGAGATATTGAAACAACACAAACTATTAGATGAAAAAAATGGTCAAATAGCATTGTTGTTTAAGACTGAGAAGGGTTTTTTCAACGTCGATGTTAGAAACATATTGCTGTTAGACAAATCTGGATGTCGCATCTTGGAAAATGTAAAATACTGGAAGGGTGAAGTATTGGTGGAGAACATCTATCAAGCCTCATATGAAAACGTAAACTACACTTCGTCTTCTGATGGTCATTATAGTTTTATGGTTGGTGGCTACCAACATAAGGGTAAAGCTATAGCGATGTTGTTTAAAGATATAAAGACATCAATGGAGAATGATAAAGCACAAAACGCAGATGACTTTGTTTCCGAGTTAGAAAGAGGTCACATTAACAATATTTTATTAAATTATTGGCGGCCCTAATAAATATGAGTAATATAGATAATGAGTTGGCGTGTAATAATATTTGCCTTGGCGATGACTCGTCTACAAATATCGCAAACTTTGCCAAAGCGGTAGTCAACAATCGATTATCCTCTGAGGCTATACATACTTTCGTATCAGCCTCAAAGGGAAGTCTTGAAATGGTGAGCCGTGCAGTAGAGACTAATGTGGCAACAAATACGAGTATCAATCGCGAGAGCATGATGCAGATACAACAGATAGTAAATGCAACCAAAGATGCCCCGATTGATGCAAACACGCTTATCCTACAACTGCAACAAATAAGTGCCATAGTGCAGGGTCAGCGCGAAACTCAGTTGCACAACACCTTGTCATTGGTATTAAAAATAGCCGTTATTGCTTTTGGCCTTATACTTCTCTTCCGCTTGATTCGTTGGGCACTTGGCTGGATTGGATGGCTATTGCTGATTGCTATAGTTGGTTCACTGATTGTAAAAATCATTAAACGATAGAGAAACGATGAGCAAGGAAGCATACAAACAACGCTTAGTGACACTCCGCACGCAGATGGAGATGGAGAAGGTGCAGAAAAAGAAGGATAATGAGCAATATGCTCGTCTGATAAAGGGTATTACTGCACCAGCCAGCAAGGAGAGCTACAAGAAGATGAAGGTTGCCCGTGCCGAGGCTCATGACCGTCGCATCGAGCAACTGAAGAGAGAAATTGAACGGACGAAAGAGATAATAAAAAGCCTGAAATGATGACACAAGAAGAATTGGAACTAATCAAGAATGATACCATAAGTGGCGATGAATGGGCGCAATGTAACTTGGCGCTCTGCTACGAAGAGGGTGATGGCGTGGAACAAGATGTAGACAAAGCCATTTACTGGTACACCAAAGCGGCGGAGCAAAACAATGCGGTGGCTAAACATCGCTTGGGCATGATCTATCTGTCGGAGTCGGACGAGATGGACGAGGATTGGGAGAAAGGAATTGCGTGGCTGACACAATCTGCCAAGCAGGGATTTGTTGAAGCTATGGGTGTGCTGGGATTTGAATATCTATATCGCGGTCAAACGGAAGAGAAATTCGATGAGCCAGCCATATATTGGCTATCCAAAGCTGCGGACTTGGGCCATGCTGAATCACAGCGTTGGCTGGGGCAGTGTTACCTTAATGGGCGTGGTGTAGAAAAAGACGAGAAGCAAGCGGTGTATTGGTATACCCAATCGGCAGAACAGGGATATGCCGATGCGCAATTCCTCTTGTCGTTATGCTATGAACGAGGACTTGGCGTGGAGAAGGATATGGAAAAGGCTGTGGCCTGGAACATGAAAGCGGCAGAGCAAGGACTGGCCGATGCCCAATTTGCCCTTGGTGTACGCTACGACGAGGGCGAGGTGCTACCGCACGACATGGAGCAAGCCATCTATTGGTATACCCAAGCAGCGGAACAGGGTAACGAGGGAGCTGCGAATGCTTTGAAAGGATTGACGGATAATTAATGCCGACTAAATATATACTATGGAACAAGAGAAACGAAATACGCTCACACAAGAGGAGTTGGAACAACTGAAACGTAATGCCGAGCAGGGTGATGCTGAAGCACAATACTGTCTTGCGGTGTATTACAATGAAGGAATTGGAGTCACTCAAGATTATGAGCAAGCAATATACTGGTGGAAGAAAGTTGCTGAACAGGGGAATGCTAACGCACAATACAACCTTGCAATTCACTACGAAAATGGTATGGGGGCAGAGCAATCGTACGAGCAAGCATATTATTGGCATACCGAAGCGGCGAAACAAGGCGAAGCCAACGCGCAATGCCAATTGGGTGTTTATTACACAAATGGCTATGGAGTAGAAAAAGACCTTGAGAAGGCTGCCTATTGGTTTACTCAAGCAGCAGAAAATGGAGATTCTCAGGCACAGCACAATCTTGGTTGTTGCTTCAAGGAAGGAGAAGGAGTTATGCAAAGTGACGAGCAAGCAGTGTATTGGTGGGCAAAAGCCGCAGAGCAAGGACGTGAAGATTCGCAGCTCAATCTTGCAAACTGTTATGCTATTGGTGAAGGTGTGGAGCAAAACACTGAGAAAGCTATCTATTGGTACACTCAAGCCGCTGAACAGGGGGAACCACACGCGCAACACAACCTTGCATGGCACTACGAATACGGTGAAGGAATAGAACAAGATATAGAAAAGGCCATCTGTTGGTATAAGAAAGCGGCCGAGCAAGAGTATGCCTTTTCTCAACTCAGCCTCGGAAATATCTTCTACTACGGCAATGGCGTAGAACAAGATTATGAACAGGGTGTATATTGGTATACTTTAGCGGCAGTGCAGAGTGATGAAGAAGCCCAATTTAATCTTGCAAACAGTTATATCACAGGTAAAGGTGTAGAGCAAAACACAGAGAAAGCTATCTATTGGTACACTCAAGCTGCTGAACAGGGATATACAGATGCACAACACAATCTTGCATGGCATTACGAATATGGTGAAGGAGTAGAACGAGATATTGAGAAAGCAATCTATTGGTATAAGAAGGCTGCAGAGCAAGAGCATGCCTTGTCTCAAGTCTGCCTTGGAAATATCTTTTATCATAGTGAAGAAGTGGAACAAAATTATGACCAAGCAATTTTCTGGTATACCAAAGCTGCAGAACAGGGTAATGCCGAGGCACAGTTCAACCTTGCAACATGTTATACCAATGGTGAAGGTGTAGAGCAGAACTACGAAAGGGCTGTATATTGGTATACCCAAGCTGCCGAGCAAGGTGATGTTGATGCAATGTTTGCTCTTGGTGAATGCTGTAGGATAAATAAAGATTGGGAGAATGCCGTACCTTGGTATACGAAAGCTGCAGAGCTGGGCCATGCGGAAGCTCAATATATACTAGGTGTTCATTTGGGTTTTACAAATGATTACAATCAAGCAGTATACTGGTGGACTAAATCTGCAGAGCAGGGATATACCGAGGCGCAATATATACTTGGCGGACATTTTATTCGTAATAAGGAAGAGCAAGATGTAGAGCGGGCGGTTTATTGGTATACTAAAGCTGCCGAGAATGGGCATGTTGCAGCCCAACGCAAACTGGGCTTCTGTTATTATGAAGAAGACAGCCCAGTGCATGACTATAAAAAAAGTCTATATTGGTTCCAAAAATCTGCGGAGCAGGATGACGCAATAGCACAATTCGGTCTTGGCGTGTATTATGAAGAAGGGATAGGGATTGAGAGAAATATGGATGAGGCTTTCTATTGGATTAGTAAGTCAGCCAAGAATGGATACCCAACCGCTCAGTTTTATCTTGGAACATATTATGCCAATGGAGAAGGTGTAGAGCAGAACTATGAACAAGCGGTGTATTGGTATACCAAAGCTGCGGAGCAAGACAACTTGGATGCACTATATAACCTTGGCAAATGTTATGAAAGGGGCGAAGGTGTAGAACAAGACTATGATAAGGCTGCTGCTTTGATGACAAAAGTGGCGGAACAGGGCGATTCTGATGCTCAATGCTGCTTGGGCGATTACTACGCAAATGGCACAGGAGTGCCCCAAGACATAAGCAAAGCACTGCATCTGTATCATCTCTCTGAAGAGCAGGGGAACGAATATGCTCAGTTTAATCTTGGCGAATGTTACGAACAAGGAAAGGGCGTTAAGCAAGACCTCAGTCAAGCCATCCATTGGTATACCCTCTCGGCAGAGCAAGGATACGAAGATGCCATTGAGGCTTTGGAGAGATTGAAGGAATAGCTTATAAAGACTATAGTAAAGTTTTTTAACAGCATAAGCAACCGACAGAAAGCGCTGATAAAAAGAAGAAAGGAGCAAGCTCACACCAAACGCCAAAAAAACAAGATAATAGCATCATTCCCCTTCTACTGCAAACTCAACAAAGCCTTCAAGAAATAGGCGCAGACGTATCTTGAAGGTTTTGTTGAGTTTACTTATTTATTGAGCTTACATATTTTGAATTTATTCCATCAAGAATCCTCCCAATTATCGAAGCCCATAAAGGAAGTAATAAGTTTTATTCCAATTCATCGCAATGTATCACAAAAAAAAGAGTTCCACCCCAGTAACGGAATGAAACTCCACTCCTATGCAAGTAAAAATAGTCTTTACCGAATCACATATCTTCTATAGATAGTCCTCTATAAACGACCTCGTAACCCTTAAATGAGCCAACGGCTTTAAAGAACAATTCAGATTTGGCCTTCAGAACATTTTCATCAAAGTTTTTCGCTTGTCGCTTAACCTCGATAAATTCAATCTTGTTATCCAACTCGTCCTCGGCAATAATATCAATCTCGTTTTCGCCTTTTCTGTCATGCCAATATCCAAGGCGAGTGTATGCTCCCGATTCTTTCAGCACTTCATTAAAGTAACTTTCAAGAGACTTGCCGCTAACCGTTGTAAAATCACGCTCAGCTATCGCTCTCAATCTGTCATTACCGCCAGCCTCGATGATGTGCGTATATTTGTATATGAATCGGAACCAAAATTTCAAGAACTGGTCGTTGATAGCATAATGTACATTCTTGTTGCTTGACTTCTCGTAGATAGGTTGCATCTTACTTATCAAGCCATACTCTTCACTTAGATTTTTCAAGTATCCTGACAGTTCTTTTATATTGAGAGCATTCTCAAGCTCTGAACGAGTGTTTTTACCTTGAGCAATAAGTGTCAAAATAGAGAAATAGATGCCATAATCCTTGCCAAACTCATCCACAAGCATATTCTTACCTTCGAGCAGAAAATAGGAGTCTCGCTCAAAGAACATATCCATCATTTTCTTTTCGGTAAACTTTTTCCTGTCGATAAACAATTCAACATATTTGGCCACACCACCTGTCAGAGTATAAAGAGCCAATAAATCAGACTTTTTATAGTCTGGGCAATATTCAGACATAATTTCCTTAAGGACTGAGGGCTTAAAAGGTCGAACATGCATTGTTTCTGTCTGTCTACCAAAAAGTGGTTGCTTCTTGTCCTTGAATATCTTATTCATCAAGGTATTCACAGAGCCTGCCACAATCAGGTTGATATGAGCTTTATTTTTATAACTATCCCATATGTTTTGCATATCGGAATAGATAGATGGATTTACTCTATAGAAATCCTGAAACTCATCTATAAAAAGGTTGATATGCTGAGTTTGAGATAATTCCATAATAAATTTGAATACGGCGGCAAAAGACATCACGTTGCTGTCAAGCATTGGCATACCCAGTTTTGTGCGAATCTCATCAACAAATATATCGCATAAATCGGCTTCTGCTTTACGAGCAACAAAAAAGTATAGCATTGTCTTGTTCTCATAAAACTTCTTGACCATCTCAGTCTTACCAATACGACGTCTTCCCGTAATGATGGTAAATTGAGCTACTTCATGAGACAGTTCCTCAATTTCTCTAAGCTTTTCAAACTCTTGTTCTCTATCAAAAAATCTCATATCTATAAGTTTTATCGTAACAAACATTACCGTAACAACGATTACGATGACACAAAAGTACAAATAAATTTATCATTCGTGCAATAAATCCATAGTTTTTATAGATTCTGCAGTAAATAAGTTGGGCAGGTTTCGTTGAGTTTACTTATTTATTGAACTTATTCCATCCAAATCTCCCCATCCAATTATCCAAACAAAGTTCAATGGGGCTACGCCAGCACTTTATTGCACTCAAAAGGACGATTTTGTGCAATTTGTTAATTTTTATCGGGCTGAAACCGTGCTTTGAGGGGCTAACAATTTGTATATTCGCGCTTTATTCATATCTTTGCAACAATGCAAAGTATACACAGATTTGTTATATCTTTCGCCTTGCGACATTTGTTTAAATATTAAATACTGCTATCATTATGTGGAGAAAATTCTGCGGTTGGCTTTTGAAAGTCATGGGATGGACGGTAGACGATCCTAACGTCGTACCCGAAGACAAGTGCATCATACTCGGTGTGCCTCACACCTCGGCATGGGATTTCATCATCTCATACCTCTTCTACACCTCTATCGGTGGCAATGCCAAGGTAATGGTAAAGAAGGAATTCTTCTTTTGGCCTATAGGCGGATTGTTGCGCAAGATTGGCGGTCTCCCCGTAGATCGTAAGAACGCGACACGCCTCGTGCTGAGCACCATCAAGGAGATGAAGGAAGCAAAGGTATGTCACCTTGCACTGGCTCCCGAAGGCACACGCAAGCCCATCAAGCGTTGGAAGACAGGCTTCCACACCATCGCCCGCGAAGTAGGTTGCTCGGTATATATGGGCTACTTCGATTGGGGCACCAAGCATGTAGGATGGGGCAAGAAGGTAGAGCTCACCGACGATGCCCGCGCCGACATGAAGCGCATCCAGGAGATGTATGAAGAGATGCACCTCGTGGGTAAGCACAACGAGAATTATGTAACAAAATAAGGCCTCTCCCCAGCCCTCTCCAAGGAGAGGGAGTTACAGACAACTGGAAGCAAGTCTAAATTGTAAATTGTAAATCGTCAAATTGTAAATTGATATTATGATCCAACTCTACAAGCGTATGCAACGCATGAGGGAGAACTACGTAGACACCCTCGCAAGACTCTACGAATATGCAACAACGGCATACGCCAAGAAGCAATACACACAGTGGTACAACACCAAGGAAGGTGGCTACACCTACCATGAGTTTAAGCAGAAGTGCGATAGCATCTCTAAGGTGCTGACCCAATATGGCATCGGTGCGGGCGACAAGGTTGCCATCCTTGCACAGAGCATGCCCAACTGGTCGGTAGCATTCTACGCTACTGCCCCCTTTGGCCGCATCGCCATCCCCATCCTCCCCGACAGCTCGGAGAACGAGGTGACCAACATCATCAACCACTCAGAGAGTAAGGTGATGTTCGTATCACAACGCTTGGCCGGCAAGCTCAGCCAGGAGGTGAAGGATAAGATGGTACTCATCTTCGACCTCGACACCTTGGAGATTGTGAAGGCCGATGACGAGAAGTTTACCTGTGATGGCCGCACCAGCGTGCCCACACCCGACGATATCGCTACTATCATCTATACCTCAGGTACTACC
>JAFZFZ010000066.1 GCA_017557005.1 Bacteroidaceae bacterium
ACATCGAGGCTGCACATGAGAAGGGCTACAATGTACTCAACTTTGATGGCCAGCTCGACACAGCCATGCTCAACCTTTTCGAGCAAAAGAGGGAGAAGAGCCGATTCTCTCGCGTAGATGCTGACATCATCGACCGCATCATCGTGAAGGAAGACCTCAACAAGGTAACCTTGACCAGCGAAGAGAGTGAGATGCTCACCACAGCCTTCAAGAGTCAGATGCCCGAACTCAAGAAGACCGAGTTCTATGTAGAGGCACAGCCCCTCGGTGCTACAGCATCGCCCCTGCTCATCACACAGAGCGAGTATATGCGTCGTATGAAGGAGATGGCAGCTATCAATGCCGGCATGAGCTTCTATGGCGAGATGCCCGACATGTACACCCTCATCCTCAATACCGACCATCCCCTCATCCAGTCTGTACTCACCGCAGAGAAGGAACAGACAGCCTCTGCCCTTGCCCCCATCAACGAGGAGACCACAGCACTCCAGGCTCGTGAAGAGGCTCTCGAGGCATCACACAAGGGTATGAAGGAAGAGGAGATTCCCTCAGCCGAGAAGGACGAGCTCAGCGACCTCCACAACAAGATTGATGCCCAGCGTACCAAGCGTGAAGCCATCTACACCGACTTTGCCAAGGACAACAAGGTGCTGCACCAGCTCATCGACCTTGCCCTCCTGGGTAACGGCATGCTCAAGGGTGAGGCACTCAGCAAGTTCATCAAGCGTAGCGTGGACCTTATAAAGTAAGAGACCCCCTCCAAACCTCCCCCTCTATGGGGAGGCTTTACAGACATCACTGAACAAGCAAATCAAAAGGCGGCTGGACAATACATCCAGTCGCCTTTCTTAATACACTGCCTCCCAAGCAATACATCATCAAAAAGGTTAGCAGACTAAACGATTATTGGCGCAAATCGCTTATTACACTAACCGATTTTTGACTAAAATCGCTTATCAGACTAAACGATTTTCTTGCGAAGTGACAGACGCGACAAGTCGTTCGAGCAGATTGCAGACCTCCCCCACTCCTACATCCTGGCCGATGGCATAGAGCACCCCATAGGCAAGAAACTTCCTCTTTGGATAGTGGGATTGCTGTATTGATGAGTTATAGTTCATCCTCTGCAGCCGTTAGATAAAAGACTTGTCCTGTTTATCGTTTGTTTATATTACCAAGACTTGCGGCTTATATATAATCTTCATCCCACTTACGATGCTGCCATTTACATATAGGGTATCGTGCGCTTCGACTTTTCCGTTGGCTTTGTGAACGTGTCCGAAAAGGTGGAGGCGCGGCTTGATACAGAGTACACGACCGAGCAGAGAGATATTGCCGTAGTAAACTCCTTCCGCAAAATCCAGTATGCCATAGGGTGGCTGGTGGGTAATGAGCACATCTGTATCGGATGGAATACGGCTTATAACCTTCTCATACTCTCCGCTCAGTTCGTCGGCTACAAACATCGGCAATCCGTAAAAGTTCACTCCATCAATCTCTATGCCTGAATGGCAGAGGTAATGTACCCCTTCGGGAAGTCCCTCAATCGTAGCCCCATAGAGGCAGTCGTCATGATTGCCCGCCACAAATATCTTATGCTTGTGGGGCAACGCTGCAAACCATTCCACGAAGTCCTCCACCTCCTCAACAGTACCCTTATCGCAGAAGTCACCGGAATGAACGATGATATCTGCCATGGGGAGATTTTCTATCTGACGGTGAAGGCCGTGGGTATCGGAGAGGTGAAGGAGCGTCATTTGTCTAAATAATTATTTGTACTTCTTTTCTCTATTTTCACAAATTGGATGAATAAAGGAAATGTGTGACTCTATTTTCTTCAAGTCAAGACCAAGAGTGTCAAGCTCTTCTTCCCAAATCTCCATCCATTCCTTATCTGAACACACCTCATCTTTCTTTCTACGATATCCATTAACAAAACCAATATAGACCAGTTTTGCTTTAATTCCACATTGATTGCAGAAGTACAAGAATGCTAATCTATTTGCCAATTGATAACAATCAGTATTAATCCAATCATTTTTTGTTGCGCCAAGCCAATCCTGAGTTCTTTTAAAGGCATCAATAATAATGCTTTTACTCTCTTTGGAAGAAGCACTACACTTCTGAAAACATTCTTCCTTATGGGCTTTTGCTTCTACAAAGAACCATGTATCCCCAATCGTAAATACACCATCCCAATTCATCGCAGTACCCGTTTGTGGCCAGAACTTTTTCCATCGTTTTTTAATGTCCTCATAATTATTAAGACGTTGTTGGAAACATTTAATACCCTTTAATTCTCCGTCTCCGGAAATTCTATTGTCATCGTAAGGGAAATCAAGCCATTGAATATCTCCCGAATTTCCCGTTGCATCTTTAATCATCTTGTTAAGATCTTGTCTGTGATGACCGAGGAAACGCATAAGTTGGAATTCGCTTCCATATCCGCACCCAATTTCTGCCATAATAATAAATTTTTAAGTTTGTACTATATATAATACGAATCAGAAAATTAATACTACCGCAAATATAGCGTTTTCTAACAAACGTTCATTGTTTTTAGTAAGAAATAACATTTCATCAATTAAAGGGTTGCAAGCCCAATATTGCCTCCATCACCTCCAACCTTACACCTAAAGAAAGAGGTTTGAGATGCCACCAATTGTTAAACTTTCTTAACGCAGGGTTCCAAACACCCCGAAAAGGGCCGTTTTTGGCTCTTCATAAAATTTCTCATTCGTACTATATATTATACGTTCTTCGAACGTGGGCGCTCTTTGTCTTTATTTGTCACTTAAATATGTTTTTAATTATGAAAGTTGCGATTGTTGGTTCTCGGTCGGCCTCTGACTATGAGGCTTGGAAAAAGTTGGCTTTGGGTGTGTTGCCTGAAAACATTTCGATGGTTGTGTCGGGCGGTGCGAAAGGTATCGATGCCTTTGCGGCCCGCTTGGCTGAGGAGATGGGACTTCCGCTCCTGGAGTTTAAGCCCGACTACGGGAAATATGGACGAGGTGCTCCGCTCGTACGGAATACGGAGATTGTAAATGCTGCTGACTATGTGCTAGCCTTCCCCTCGGGGGATTCGAAAGGCACGTACGACGCCATTCGAAAAGCACGTCAGACACGGAAAATGCTGCGCGTGTGTGCTCTTTGACACGATTTATTAACAAACAAACAAACAGAAAATGAATTATGGAGAAAATCACGATTAAGCAATTGATGAATCGCTACAGATTCAAGGACATCGCAAAGGAACTGGCAACGGTGTGGGAACACAACCCCATCGGGACGGACTATCGGGACTACAAGATACTCTACCGCCGCTTACGGCAAGCGGCTACCGTGAACACCGGGTACACGATCCATGTCTCCTCCCGATGGGATGAGGAGTGGCAAGAGGGGCGGTGCGTAGTTATTGGCACCGAAGACCCGCTACCCAGCCTAGTAGAGTGGCACGAGTCGCTTGCCGAGGTGTTGGGGATGGAAATCATCGTTGGCAAGAATGTGTCGATAAACGAGAAAGAACTCCTTGCTGGATTGTTTCACGAAATCACGAAAATGTCCATCGAGGAAAAGAGGGCGCTCGAGAAACGCCGCTATTGGATACCGTGGTTCAACAACCCGCGCAACCAATGGCGCTTGAGAAGGTTGAAAAGCACAATCACGCTACCATACCGACTTTTCTATAGCAAATTCCTCTATAAGGAAGAGGTGGTGAACTATAAGCACCCACGAAAAAGAAAAAGAGAGACTAACAGATAAAGTGTATTAACAAAAAAACAGACAAGAAATGAAAAGAACATGGATGATGATGTGTATGGTCTTTGTAGCATTGGCCATACAGGCACAAGGAGAGAAACTGAACGTGCTGAACTACAGCGGCAAGTTGTATGTATCGGGGATAGATGTGATAGAGACGCCCCGATATATCTCGTTCACCGACCACGCCTTGCTCAGCAAGACAGCAAGCGTGCCTATGCTTGAGCGCACAACGGTAGAGCTCGACTTTGCCAACAACCGCATCAAGATGCAGGGAGAGGAAGACACATCCATCAGAGTCACCGCCATCAAGAAACACGGCGACTGTGTAGTCATCTACGCCGTCCCTACTGACTCGAAGGACAAATTGGAAATCGTGTTCCCCAAATATGAGAACCCATATATGCTGCAGATTACACAAGAGGAAGACAAGGTGAGCATTGCTCGTTGCAACCTGCAAAGCGAACCTCCTGTAATCAATCCCGAAGATGCCATATTACAGATGCTTATGGGGCTTTGATGGAGAAATAAAAAAGCGAGTAAGGGTAGTTCTCAATATACTCCGTGACGGTAAAGATTATCATCACTCAGGAATTTGCAGCAAAGCTAACCACTATTTCCGAAAAACAAAAGAATTTTCCAAGAAATAAAAGATTTGAAAATCTTTGCGTATAGCGCATACCTGCTGAGCAAACAAAAATGAATGATACAGGTATATAATGATTTGCATTTACCCCCTGGCAATGGCAGTTAAGGACTTAACGTATAGGATTGATTGTCAGAACTTGTCGCTGTTGCCAAGGGGTATGCCAGGGGGTTGACAATAGGGTTGCAGAGGATTAGGCATTGAGTATCAGCACTATTAAGCAGCATATCATGGCCTATGCCAAGGGGTGTGAGTGAATCATTATATAGGGAAATCCCCGTCAACCGAGAATAATGAGACAGGAACTGCAGACCTTATCAATACTCGGAAAGCTACGTTTGCCCAGTCTTTTCAATTGATACTGCAGTATCTATATTGTGGGACTGCAGTATCAGTATAGAGATACTGGAATATCTACATAGCGATACTGCAGTATCAATGCAGTGAGACTAGAGTATCACTATAAAGAAATCACCTGAGACTAAGCCTCACGCGATGAAAAAGGAGTTCCGATCTGAAAGAATACAGGTTATCGCCACACGCAATTACCAGTCGTACTCCTCTACATAGGCATCAAAGTCGGGGAGATCGGTGACACCAATCCGCGCCATCGCTTGGCGTATGTGCTCTTGTGTAGCGGGGTCAATGAGACGATCGCCTGCACGGAGGCGGAAGTAGCGTGCATGGCCGAAGTCGTGCTCCAAGGTCTGACGCAGGATATTGGCTTGGGCCACGGTGAGTCCCGAAAGCATCTTCACGAAGCCGCGCGCATAGCGCACCTTCTCTGCCGAACGGAACACGGGGCAATCCCCCTCTATAGTAGCGAGATAGGCGGGATTGACAACCTGTATAGACTGCTCATCGGGCGACACCATCGCCAAGGCTATGCTGCGCAAACACTCAGCAGCACGCGGACAATCGGTTTTGACACACAGACGAAAGGTCTTGGGCATTGGTCGAGAAGATGTTTCGGTTTTCATTGACACGTAGGATTATATAGGGACAAAGATACGATTAAGCGAGCGAAAAAATATCAAACTTGTTTGGATATTTTATCTCAGCGAGCGGGAGTATCTTCGCAGTCAACTGCAAATATACAACTTTTCAACCAAAATTGCAAGAGCGAAAAAGCAGAACCCTATTCCTACAGCGGAAAGACATATCCGTCGTGACGGAGCATATTTTTTAAGGAAACAGAAATTTTTACTTATACTTGAATAATCTTGCGGAAATTACACTAAATTTGTAATGTCATGATAAGAATGCACAAAAAGAGGATACACTAATTTTATTGCGTAACAAAAGATGCTCTCTACCTTTGTAGCGTGAAACTTAAAAACATAAAGGATATGAAGAAAACTATCGGAACGCTCATCGAAATGGAAGTGCGCAAGCAAATGCATGTCAACGAATTTGCAGATAAGATTTGTTGCCAAAGAAACAATGTGTATAATATTTTCGGACGTAGTAAGATTGATACCATATTATTGAAACGCATATCGGAGGTGCTAAACCACAACTTCTTTCAAGATTTGGCTGACGATCTAAGCCTTATTGATGAAGAAGGTGAGATGGCAAGAGACAAAGCGATTGCTCAGTTCTATAAAGTTGTACCTAATATCTTGAGGGAAATGGGTAAGGATGACACCATCATATCGGGAAGTTTGCCAGATGAACCAGACTGCCCTGTTCCAGACTTCTTATTGCCCAGTTATATAATATCCTTCACCATTGGAGACACCTTTGATGAACGCTTTGGTAAAAACTCCTATTTACCAGTGGAACTGATGAGAAATGAAAAAGGAGCAGAAGTGGAACTTATAACCAACTTGATGCATCGAAATAGAAGTCTAAACATCAAGTTAGACTATAAAACAGAAGAAGAATGGCGAGAGGCTTTGGCTTTCGTATTTGAGTTGCATGCACAGTTTAGAATCTCATAATCATGATAGCAAAAAGTATCATAGACGAATTCTCTGAAATTAGAGAATGTATTTATAAAAATGAGAAATATTCTGTTCGCGACAATGGAGCAGTCTTTCGTCATCCGAAAAATCCATCAAAGCCAAGATTGCTTGACAACTATTGGACTTTTGGGATAAAGAACGCAACAAACGGATACATGATGCATGGAAACCACAGAATACATATCATAGTAGCCTCTGCATTTCATGGTGTTTACGATTCTAAAATATATGTAGTAGACCATATAGATACAAACCGATGCAACAATAGAAAGGAAAATTTGCGGTGGCTCACTAGGTTAGAAAATGCTTTGTACAATCCTGTTACAAGAAAAAGAATAGAATATTTATGTGGCGGTGATATTCAAAAGTTCATCGAAGACCCAAGTTGTATTCGTGATTTAGCAGGAACGAGCCAAGATATCATGTGGATGCGCACTGTCAGCAAAGAAGAAGCGAGAAATGCTTACGAGCGAGTGATGGCATGGGTTGATAAACCGAACCAAGCAGAATCTACTGGAGTAAAAATGGGGGAATGGGTATACAAACCATACAATCTAACCAAGAAGTCTTTGGGATTTGATCTTAATAGAACTAATCGTGTAGAAAAAGAAGAAAATATAAATGTTGTAGAAGACTGGAGAAACGGATTGACCGAATCACTAACCCCCAATGCATTGCAGAAGAATTGGAAGACACCGACTGAGTTTCTTCTTTGTCCTATCGAAGTGAAGTCTGAAGCCATTACCGAATACTATGAGAATTTAGAAGCTGGTAAAATCTTTTGTCGTAACAAGTATTCAGAAAGCCTAATAATTGATTTTGCCATTTCTGCAGACAAACAAAAACTATGGGTTGTAACAGACAGCGGTGAAAACTCTTTCAAACGATGGGCTTTAGCAGAAATCTCATACGAGAATGCTTATTATATACATTCTGCATATAGTACATTCTTTGAAAAAGATGGAGCAATGAAGTACTTTACTAAAGTCCAAGGAAAGGAATGGACTGGCGGAGATGTCTTCGATGATTTTTGTTAATGAGTGTTGTCGTTTATCAAGAAGTTTAGTATTTTTGTTGGCAAGTAAATAACAACTATGTCATACGTATTATGAAAAAGTTCCTAGTTTTTATTGCCGGTGGAATTGTAGGAGCATTGATTGCTTTTGCTGTGCCTTATTTTATAAGTGAGGAAGATGACAATTACTACCAAGATAGTCTTGTTTTGTTTAAGGAAATCGGAGAGTGTGTAAGCACCAACAACTTCAAAATTCTTCAAGTCACTCAAGGTGGTGCTCTTGCTCTCGAATTAATTGACCCTAATTTCAAAGATCTTGGGCTCCCTTCTAATCTAACTGATTTACTCAATCTACCCTCTGGCTTGGTTGTTTTCTTTAAGGACGAAACGGGAACAGCTTATTACGATGGACAAGTAGTAAAAATGCCCAAAGGTATGTGTGCCAAACAAATAGGTGTTTATAAGTATCTTACTGCAGAAGAAACAGAGAAAACTGTACCAGTTGTGGAAATTATGAAGAAATAACTAGGATGCAGCAGTATCTTTTTATATTTTTACTGCTCCTTGTTATTGGAGCCATAGTCTTTCTACGTCTCAACCAAGCAAATATTCGAGGACGTAGAGGAGAAAGGCGAATTTCATCAAGGCTACAATCTTTACCGAGCGAATATCACGTTTTTAATGATGTTTATATTGAAGTTCAAGGCCGCTCCATACAAATAGACCATATTGTAGTATCTCGGTATGGAATATTTGTAATTGAGACCAAAAACTATACAGGCTGGATTTATGGG
Source organism: Bacteroidaceae bacterium (assembly GCA_017557005.1). GTDB lineage: Bacteria > Bacteroidota > Bacteroidia > Bacteroidales > Bacteroidaceae > UBA1189. The sequence continues at coordinate 8,185 of JAFZFZ010000066.1, forward strand.
AATGACAAGTCCGAGTTTTGGATTAAGAACATGTATGGGAACAAATATCAGTTCCGCAATCCGTTGAAGCAAAACTATTCCCACGTCAAATCGCTCCAGTGTTTGTTGAACATTCCCGAAAGCAAGTTCATACCAATAGTCGTTTTTCTCAATGGAGCAACGCTTAAATGCGACACAATGGGGATAGTGATATATTCCCACCAACTAAGAAATACAATTCTCAGTTATTCTACTCTCGTGTTTTCTGACATAGAAGTTACGAGAGTAACGGAATTGCTGTCATCAGTCTGTATCGTAGAAAAGAATCGTAGAAGTAATCATGTTGATAGAATAAAAGAGGGTATTAACGAGAAGCAGGCGCTAATAGCTTCTGGAATTTGCCCTAGATGTAGGGGAAAGTTAGTAGTAAGAAGAGGTAAATACGGCGAGTTCTTGGGGTGTAGCAACTACCCACAATGTAACTTTAAATCAAACGTATAAACATTCAAAGATAGATACCCGTCAGCAGGCTTCAATAAATGTTAACACCTTTACCGTACGAAATCGTGTGCCCACAACCATAAGCCTTGCACTACTCGCGCTGGTGATAATGTAGAGGGCGCGACCTATCCCATCCTAGAATACAATACACAGTACGACGTAGATGGATTTTTCCACCCCCAACAGCTATTAATACGATGCTTTCATGTAGGGAACGAACAGATTTACCCAAAGTTTATCCACCGCGACGGATTTGTTTATTTACTGACATTTATTACTCCTTGGCGGAGGATGGCAAATGGGAAGGATTCAGAGGTTTAATCCTTTTCCTGAGGAATTATGATCTTCTTCGGATAGTTAATCAGATACTTTCTGCCATCCACACAAGTGACCATGGCCAGTTCGGAAAAGTTATTACAGATGCGAGTAAACCAACCATATTTGGGGTCAATAAAGTCCATAACCTCCATAGTCAAGCCATAATGCGCGACCATTTTCCCACCACTATAGCGCCCTTTCTTGGGCACCATACATTTTGCCGTATCAAGCGCCTCTCTTGTTACATACTCAACGCTTTTTATATGCTCCAATACGATGCGACCGGAAATTAGAACTAAGACAATTTTTTCATGCCCTATCTCAACATATCTGATGATATGTTTCAGGTGTTTTTTGGCTGCATTTGCAAATTTCTTACCAAGAGAAAACAATGCAACCAATATCAATGTAAAGAACATTACAACAAGCAAAGTTCCCAAAAATGACATAATATGACTAAACCATCTTTCAGGAGTCCAATCTTCTATCAGCGTCGCAAAAGCGGCAAACAGGCCCACCAAAGGGAACAACACTGTTATCAGAGCGCAAAGCGGATACAGAAGCAGATATACACAATCGTAGATTCTCCATAGCAAGAAACCCAAGCTCCACCAAAACCTATATTTGTTCATTGTTGTAATTAATTTCATTTCTCTGTTTTATTTTGTTATGCTTCTTCCCCGTTTTACAACTTCATATCCCCAGGCTTAACCCATCCCATATGACGCATCAGGCGGTCGATGAGTAGACTGATGATAGCAGGCGCAACGAAATAGAGCAGGACAATCTTCAAGATAAGCACGTTGTCAGCCACCCCGTCACTCATCGTGGCATACGCAGCAAGAGGACCTACCAAGCCTGCCGTACCCATACCAGCACCAAGCGCATTGTTGGTCATGTCGAGCCAGACAGTTGATACAGGGCCAAGAATAGCTGAGGTAAGCGTCGGGGCCAACCATATGATGGGTTTGCGAGCGATATTGCCAATCTGCAACATCGAAGTACCCAACCCCTGCGAAAGGAGTCCGCCCACACCATTGTCCGAAAAGCTGATAACGGCAAAGCCCACCATCTGGGCACAACATCCCGCAGTGGCTGCTCCTGCCGCCAAGCCATCGATACCAAGCATCACACACAAGGCCACAGAACTGATGGGCAAGGTAAGTGCACAACCCACCACAACTGCCACCACAATGCCCATCACGAAGGGGCTAAGCTGGGTAGCATGATTGATGACCTCACCCAGATAGAGCATGAAATCATTGATGGGCGAACAGCAGTATCGGGCAATGAGACCACCCGCCACAATCGTAAGCATCGGCGTAAGGATGATATCGACCACCGTGCGCTTGGAGATGAGTTGGCCCAACTCGGCACCGACAATCACCGCGAGGTAAGCTCCCACAGGACCACCATACTGATAACCCAAGGCTCCAACCACGGCCGAAGAGATGGTCACCAATTGTGCCACGCCCAAGCCCATAGCGATAGCCAAACCAATACATGCACCCACGAGTGGGGAGGAGGCTGAGAGCGCCTCTGACACAAACGTCAAGAATGCCAAGCCGGGAATCTTGGCTATCTGCCCCACGATGAGGCCCATGATGAGCGAACAGAACAAGCCCAAGGCCATATGACTGAGTGCCTTGACTACATATTTATCGAACAATCTCTTAAGCATAGTCTTATCTAAGAATGGTACAACGCTGCAAAAATAAAAAGATTTTTCCAAATGCAGCTGCTATTCCCTGATATTTTGTAAATTCAAGACACACAAGTGGCGATGCACCATTTCGTGCTACTGCGTCATTATCTACTGCTTGAAAGTCTCATAAGTGCCATCATCATAGAAAATTTTTATTTCGACGATTTTTTTCGACACAAATTTTACGCTTCTTTCAGCTTGTAATTCAGTCATATAAGGGGCATTTTGGGGTGTCTGAAGGGGCATTTCCTTGCGTTTTTTGGCGCCGCCTGTACCTTCGGACAGAAATATGGGATTCTCAGGGAATAATTCACCCTGATAAAAGCGCGATTTTACCTGTTCGGCATCAGAACCAACATTGTCGGCATACGTGGCCTGATGCTGAACCATGTTCACATCATCGGCATTGCGATCTTCAATCAATGATCCCTGAGGATAATCGGCCACGGCATCTCCTTCATACGAACCTATACCATCAAGCAACCAGAGGATATTGATCTTGGGAAACTTCTGATGAATCTTCATCACTATCTCCATACTCGGATTATTACGTCCTGCTATCACATGAGATAAAGTAGGGCGGTTGACGCCAATAAAGTCGGCAAACTGACTCTGCGTCATTCCTTCATGCTCGATGATCTGTTTTATACGCTCTCTCATAACAAAATGGAGTTATTTCTATAAATTATTTCCGGTTACAAAAGTAATCAAAACTATTTACATTTGCAATTTATATTTATAAACACATCATGCTATAAATATATCATAATAACATTACAAAAGTAAACAACATAATATCATCTACTACACATACTGGCTAAAAACAATATTAAATACACTTCATAGAATTTGTTTATTTTACTGATATAAAATATGTTAATACGTATTAAGTAGCATAAAACAAGGAAATAACCAGCATTTTCACCTTTATGCACCGAAAGCCTATAAACAACTGCAAGAATAAGACCTTAACAATGTTGGTAATGTGTAATTTAACACATATTTATAGGTTTGCATAAAGATAAACTTATCAATTTACAAATGTTTGTGTTTATAAGTGTTACATATGTTAACTTTTCTTATCCACCCTCTCATAGTTGGATAATTCATTAATGATATTTACTTTTATAATCCATAATCCTGGTGAAATGTTACAAAAAAAACATCAATAAAATGGTTACATTTGTTACTTCAGAAACGCAATACTCCCCCTTTCTAAGAACACAGAATAATTTCGATTATCGTGCCCACTCCCCTAAGCCAGCCACAGAGTGGCAAGCTCCACTATGGATATAATTGGGATTTTTTTTGCCAATATCGTAATTTATAAGTATCTTCGCATGATATTTAAGATAAATTAGTTGATATGGGATTCTTTTCGTTTTTCTCAAAGGACAAGAAAGAGGTGCTCGACAAAGGTTTGTCGAAGTCAAAGGAAAGTGTGTTGGGCAAGATTACCCGCGCTATAGCTGGTAAATCAAAGGTAGATGATGAGGTACTCGACAATCTGGAAGAGGCACTAATAACCTCAGACGTGGGCATCGAAACAACACTGAAAATTATCAAGCGCATCGAAGAACGTGTAGCGCGTGACAAGTATGTCACCACAAACGAACTGAATGAAATACTCAAAGATGAGATTGCTGCATTGCTCACAGAAAACGAGGATACAAATACCGAAGGGTTTGCCATCCCTGATGACGCTAAGCGCCCCTACGTAATCATGGTAGTAGGCGTTAACGGTGTGGGTAAAACCACCACCATCGGTAAACTGGCGCATCAGTTTAAGAAGGCCGGATTGAAGGTTTACCTAGGCGCTGCCGATACCTTCCGTGCTGCCGCTGTGGAGCAACTGGTGGAATGGGGAAATCGTGCTGATGTACCTGTAATCAAACAAAAGATGGGTGCCGACCCCGCTTCTGTAGCATTTGACACGCTCAAATCAGCAGTTGCCAACGAAGCCGATGTGGTGATTATTGACACCGCAGGACGCTTGCACAATAAGGTGGGATTGATGAACGAGCTCACCAAAATCAAGAACGTAATGAAGAAGGTGGTAGACTATGCCCCCAACGAGGTGTTGCTCGTACTGGATGGCTCTACCGGACAGAACGCCTTCGAACAGGCACGCCAGTTTACTCTTGCTACCGAGGTAACGGCATTGGCAATCACCAAGCTTGACGGCACAGCCAAGGGCGGTGTGGTAATCGGTGTTTCTGATCAGTTTAAGATCCCCGTTCGCTACGTTGGTTTGGGTGAGGGTATCGATGACCTCCAACCTTTCAATAAAAAAGAATTTGTAGATTCGTTGTTCTAAACAAAATGATAAAGAATCAAATAGACGTTATCACTCTCGGATGCTCAAAGAATCTGGTCGATTCGGAGAAGCTGATGAAGATGCTCGAGGTGAATGGCTATACCATGCGCCACAACCCTGACGAGGTAAAGGGCGAGATAGTAGTAATCAATACATGCGGATTCATAGGCGACGCCAAAGAGGAATCTATCAACATGATCCTGGAGGTGTGTGAACAAAAATCCAAGCGACGCGTACGCAAGGTATTCGTGATGGGATGCCTTTCAGAACGCTACATGGCCGAATTGGGTGAAGAGATTCCTCAAGTAGATGGCTATTATGGCAAGTTTGACTGGAACAAGATAGTAAGTGACCTCAAGGCTGATAACAGCGAATCGTCAACTACCGACTGTCAACTGGACCGTGTCCTCACCACTCCCGACCACTACGCCTATGTAAAGATTTCTGAAGGATGCGATCGCACATGTGCCTATTGCGCCATACCTATCATCACGGGACGCCATGTGAGCCGCCCGATGGAGGAGATTGTAGAGGAGGTGCGCCTGCTGGTTAGCAAAGGCGTATCGGAGATCCAGCTCATCGCACAAGACCTGACATACTACGGAGTGGACATCTATAAGAAGCAGTCGATTGCTGAACTCGTAGAACGCATTTCGGATGTAGAGGGTGTCAAGTGGATACGCTTGCACTATGGCTACCCCACCCACTTCCCCATGGATCTGCTGCGTGTGATGCGCGAACGTGACAATGTATGCAAATACCTGGACATCGCCCTGCAGCATGTGAGCACCCGCGTACTCAAGAACATGCGACGAAACATCACAAAAGAGGAGACCATAGAGTTGCTGCAAGCCATACGCCGCGAAGTTCCCGGCATCTACTTACGCACCACGCTGATGGTAGGATTCCCTGGCGAAACCGAAGAAGAGTTTAACGAACTGGTGCAGTTTGCCAAAGAAATGCGCTTCGAGCGTATGGGTGCCTTTGCTTACTCCGAAGAGGAGGGAACCTATGCTGCCGAGCATTTTGAGGATGATATTGATGACGATACTAAGCAAGCTCGCTTGGGATTGCTGATGCGCGTACAGCAACGCATCGCTGAAGAGGTGAGCGCAGCAAGCATAGGAAAAACCATGCAGGTAGTCATCGATCGCGAAGAGGGCGAATACTATATCGGACGTACTCAGTACGACTCACCCGAGGTAGACCCCGAAGTGCTGATTCGTAAGGCCGACAATGAGGTCGAAATAGGACAATATTACATGGTAGAGATTACTGGAGCCGACGAGTTTGACTTATATGGCAAAGTATCTCAATAAAATTATCGACAATGAACAACAAGGAATTTATCAGTGAATTGTCTAAGCAGACCAATCTATCAACAAGCGCTACCGGCAAGTTGGTAAATGAGGCCATCAAGATACTGGAAGAACACTTCGAACAAAACGACGTAGTAAGCTTCTCAAGTTTCGGTTCTTTTGAAGTAAAGAAAAAGATGGAGCGCATATCTGTAAATCCGACTACAGGAAAGCGCTATCTCATACCTCCGAAACTCGTGCTCGCATTCAAGCAGAGCAATATCCTCAAAGAGATGTTTAATGCCGAATAAACATAATAATGGGAAAAATAACACTGACAAATATAGCCGAAGAACTAGCTCACAAGAGTGGACTCAGCAAAGATGCTGCTGATAATTTCATGCGTGCTATTGTAGATACCATAGAAAAAGGTCTACGTGAAGACAATATCGTAAAAATAAAAGGGCTGGGTACTTTTAAGTTGATGGAGGTAAGCGATCGAGGAAGTATCGACGTGAACACAGGAGAACGCATCACCATCAAAGGCTACACCAAGGTAACATTTACTCCCGACAGTGCCATGAAGGAGTTTATCAATCGCCCCTTCGCACACTTTGAGCCTACAGAACTCAATGAAGGATTCCAAGATGAAGAGTTGGTTGTCGGTGAAGAACAAGCAACAGCAAACATCGAAGAGGTAGAAGAAGCAATCAACACTCCCCTTCTCGTAGAGGAGACTTCGGAAGAGAATACCGAGAACACTGACAACATACAAGATGCAGCATCGCAACCTGCAGAAGAAAAGATAGAAGAGACGACTATAGAGCCGGCAATAGAGACTGTCAACACTGATACACAGGAAATTCCCGTGTTGGAAGAAGTTGCAGAATCAGAAAACATCGATTCCACCGAGATAGAGGCTGAAGAAAACACCGAATCCATCGAGATCGAGACAGTTGACAATGCTGAAGAAACTGCAACTATCGAAGAAGAAGTTGTTATAGCTGAGGTAACTGAACCGGAGCAAACAACAGAAGAAACATCAGTAGCAGAAAAAACATCAGAAGAAGTTTTAGCCAACTCGCAGCCAGAGAGTACACCTAATCAGGATCTATTACTCGACAACCAGGAGACTGCAGAAGAAGTTACAACAACAATAGCCGAACCCGAAGCTGAAGAGACGAAATCCCCAAAAGAGGAAACGGAAGAAACAAAAATAGAAGAGGAGAAAAATGAAAAGCCAAAATCAAAACGTGGTCGTAGAGGATTAGGCTGCCTATTGAGCATTTTCATTGTTCTTGCTGTTATTGCAGTCTATTATTTCGTAATAGTTCCTACCAATGAGCAGGAGGCACTTAGCGAACAAACTGAAATCACCGTTAATCCCAATCTCGAGAAAGATTTAGATCAGAATTGGGAAGAAACCACTCAACCCACCGACAATGCTTCTACAGATTCACTCCCCTCACACAACGAGAGCGAGCCTACTCCTGTAGAAAGCCAAGAAGAAGTTGTGTCATCAGATGAAGACCTAAAGGTAGACACTGAGGCTTCTGAACAAAAATCCACCACAGAAGTAGCCACTACCATAACTATCAATTCAAACAATTATAGTATAGTACCTATCACTGAGTCGTTGGCAGCTAAATCAATAAAGGATATTACAATAGCCGACACCACAGAATATACTATAGGTGCAACACTTACAAAGCATGAGCTAAAGAGTGGAGAAACAATCATCCAGCTTGCCCGTAAGTATTATGGAGACAAGCGATTGTGGCCATACATTGTGAAGTACAACAACATCACAGACTTCAACAAAGTGGCTGTAGGAATGACTATAGAGATTCCTGTTCTGAATAGCAAGAATTAGAATACCACTTTATCGGATTCCATAAAAGGATTGTACAAATTGTACAGTCCTTTTTTATTGCCCTCACCTTTCAGTATTTCCAGAGCTACTTACCTTCTCTCAAAAAGAGCATCTATCCCTATCCCACCCAACATGTAGAAGACATAGAAAAAAGAATCCACCACATAGTCAAGACTGTGTGGCGGACCCAAACTAATAAATGTTCTTTTTTACTCTGCAGCAGCTTCTTCTTCAGCGGGAGCTTCAGCAGCCTTTACCTCTTCGAGGATTGCGAGTGCCTTGTCAAGAACAGTAGTATCGTCGATACGTACGAGACCACCGTCAGGACCGGGCTCGAGGTGAATACCTACACTCTGACCAGCCTGGAAGTTCTGGCCACCAAAGAAGTTACGTACGGTCTCAACGCTAACGCCGAGTTCGTCAGCAATACGGTGCATGCTACCATCGGGCAATGAATCCTTCAAACTGCGCAATTCATTGAATGTCATTAACTTGCTCATAGTCGTAAATTTTTTATTATTACTAATAATGTTAATTGTTAATATTGATATATATTTCTTGTTCTCTTTATTCTAATTTAATTACAATACGTTGCATTTGATGTATATAAGGGCATAGATAGCGATAAATACAAATGTAGCATAAATAGAGGCTACCATAAGATGAGCATCATCTACCAGATACCCTGTTTTCGTATAATTGGCAGTAATACGAACCGACGTACGCTCTATCTTGCGATGCATGAATTGATACAACAGGTATGTGAGGCAGCCAATGATTGTACCCAAAAGAGCGCCACAAAGAATATCGCCCGGGAAATGCACGCCTAGATAGATGCGCGAATAGCTATTGATGCATGCCCATGCAAGCATTGAGAGGCTTACCACCTTGTTGCGAATGAGCAACGATACAAACATAAAGATGGCAAATGAATTGCATGCATGACTTGACGTAAAACTAAAGCCACTACTGCGATAACTATTAAACGTATCAATAAGGTGCATGAATTCAGGATCATGACTAGGACGCAAACGACCTACAAGAGGCTTGATGAGTACCGACGACACTTGATCGCTGGCCAAAATAGTAAGCGCCACACCAAGCACGACGAGCAGACTGATACGTGGAGTATTATTCTTAAGTACAATGAAGAGAAGCACGAGAGCAACGGGTATCCACACTACGGTGGAGGTATATATCTTCATCACACCATCCATATACAGCGAGTCGCTCCCATTGAGGGCGAGCATCACCTGCTTGTCTATGTCGATCAACCGCTGTATATCCATCGCTTCAGTCTATCCTAATAATCTTGTTATATTCGTTCGATAGCTGAAGCCGGAAGCCAGCCGATGTTTCCATCTTCGATTTCAATCTCCTTCCAGTCTTTCATACTATCATCTTTTATTTTCACTTTCTTACCTTCGTGCAGGATGAAGAGTTCCGTACCATTTACACTGGGTGTGCTGCGTATGGTAACACTTGGCTCCATCACGATGGCACTCTCACGGAGCATCATTTTTTCCTTTCGGTCAGCAGCGATAAAGTTCGCTATGATGGTGCTTACTACAGAGAGTAATGCAAATATAAAGATAATTTTTTTAGTTTTCTTATTTTTTGCAAAAATAAATATCGTCAAACAGAGAATTAATATTATAAAACATAAAATAGAGGCTTTTGCCCAGCCGTCAGCCGATAAAATCGCTGTAAAACTACGTATCCAGCGCACAAAGAACAGCTCCGTAACAATGGCATTTTTGTCTACCGCCTTGCTACGCGCCAGTTCAAGATTAAACTGAATATCCTCATTAGAGGGGTCCAGCAGCAATGCACGTTCATAGTTTAGGATTGCGCGAGCAATCTCCCCCTGCTTGTAATATCCGTTGGCAAGATTATAGTATACCGATGCTGCTTCCCCTTCGTTTTCCAAGAGTTGTTCATAGACGTATATGGCTGTGGCATAATCGGCCGCAGCATAAGCGCTATCGCCCATTACTTTGGTATACACTACCGTGCTGTCAGCAAAGGCTTGTGCACGCAGGCCTGTGATGCTACACAGGGCTACATATATATATATAAGGTAACGTTTCATTTATTTACAGATTATAATCGGACTTATTTAGCTATTTTGCTATTCTTAATCTCATTCTCAAGTTTGTTCATCAGTTCGGCCGTACGATCATAGATTTTCTCTACAGATATGCCCGAAAGTGTTGGGGCGTAGCGAGCAAATTCACAATCACCGAGCAGAGCCGTACACTCCTTTATTGAAGCTTCAGACACTTGACGGGCGGCCAACTCTGCAGCAATATTCTCTTTCGAGAGTTCTGACACTGGCATAATGAGTTTATCACTCAAGTATCCCCATACTGCTTTGAGCACCTCGTCATAGAATCCGGCCTTATCCTTAGCAGCCATCTTCTGCTTAGCCACTTTAAGTCGGCGTGTAGCCACTTTGCCAGCCTTCTTATTCTTCGTCTTGGCAATATTGGCATTCTCGGCAGCCTGCTTACGATATACGATAAGTATCACTACGAACCCTACCAGCGGCACGATGTACCACAGCCAGTAACCCATTGTACCATAGAGATATACTCCCTTCGGAGAGAGTTTAGCATCCTTGAGATCAATGTATCTGATGTCCTGTCCCAAAAGTCGCAATTCCTCCTTGCTTACATATCCAGTGTTCACAGCAGCACCACTACCCTCGCCTTTCGCCACGTTGAGCGCATATTCGGGAGTTTTCAGTGTCTTATAGGCACCGCTTTTAATATCAAAATAGGTAAACTCCACACCTGGAATCGTATAATTTCCATTATGACGTGGGATGGCCAAATACTCTATCACCTTGTTACCTGAGAGACCACCAGCCTTGAGCGTAAATTTATTGTCTACCTTCGGGTCGTACACCTCGAAGTCAGCAGGGAAACTCACCTCAGGAGTCTTAATCAACTTCATGTTTCCTGTTCCCGAGATGATCACTTTGAGTGTAACCGCCTCATTCTCCTTCAGTTCAGTAGTGCTGATTGATGACGATATACTAAAGTCGCCCACCGCACCGCCAAATGATGCTGGCTTACCCGATGGGAGCGGACTCACGTCAATGGTGAGTTTGGGTGTCTGAATCGGCTTTTGTACATTGACATAGCTACTTCCACCATTGAAGAAGGCTTCAAACGGATCATAGTTACGCACCTGCTGTGCTACAGTACCCTCAAAGGTAATGGAGGGTATCTCCAACTGTCCGCTCTGCTGGGGAAACAATACATACTGGCTATACACCATGGTGCGATAGTTGCGACCTTTATAATGTTCGAGTTCAAACTCACGTCCCCCCTTCGGCATCTCTACCTCTTGAGTGTGGAATCCCTTGAGGTCAGGCATCTTACCGGTCATATTGGTAAGATTCACCGTCGTATATATCTTGTATGTGAGCAAGATAGCCTCCTGTTCATACACCTTTTTCTTGTTTACAGTAGCCACGATGAAAAGATCATCATTGCTTATTTGTCCAGATGTCTGCGATGATGTAGTAGTCCTACCTTGCGAACCCGACTGCTGCGCTTGTGCTTTCTGATCGGGTGGTAACACCTTCACTGTGAGTTCCTTTGACGACATCTGCTTACCCCCAGCCACAATCGTAGCAGCAGGAATTGTATATGTACCCTCCTTCTTGGGACGCAAGATACAAGTAAAGGTCAGCGATTTTGACGATGTGCGTTGCCCATTGATAATGGATGTACTTAATGAACTCGATTGATTGGGGCCAGACAGGATATCAAAGTCTGTAATGTTTCCCACACGAAAACCCTTGGCATCATGCGTGTTCACTGTATATGCCAAGCGAAATGTCTGCCCCATCACTACCGCGCTGGGTGCATCGGCCGTAAATGTCACCTCATCGGCCTTCGCATAAGCAAAAGCAACCGCGAGGAGTGTGAATGTTAAAAGTAACTTTCTCATTATATCTTCAGTCTTATCAACTTTCAATTCTTATCTTCAACTTACAGATTACCAATCCTTTTCCAAGGTCTTTCCTTGTTGCTGCTGCATCATCTTCTGTTGCTTCTCTTGCAATTCTTTCTCATCCTGCATCAGCGCATTGAGTATCTGTTCGGCATTCTCTTTAGATATTTGCTCTTCGCTCTGTTGAGCCTGTTGTTGCTGTTGTTCTTGATTTTGCTGTTGTTGTTCCTGGTTCTGCTGCTCTTGGTTTTGTTGGTCCTGTTGCTGCTGTTCCTGGTTTTGTTGCTGTTGTTCTTGTTGTTGCTCCTGCTGCTGATTCTGTTGCTGCTGCTGATCCTGTTGCTGGTCTTGCTGCTGATCTTGCTGTTGTTGCTTGTTCATATGCATAGCCTTGGCCAGATTATAGCGAGTTTCATGATCAGTCGGATTATTACGCAACGACTCCTTATAGGCAGCTACACTCTCTCCGTATTTCTGTGCTGCATACATGAGCACACCTATGTTATGATATATCTGCGCCAATCTCGTCTTATCAGTCTCCAACTTGGCAGCCGTAGTATATTGCGACAATGCCTCCCCACCCTTAGCAGGATTTTGTGAGATCTGACCCAAGAGCGCATTACCCAAGTTATAGAGCGCAATGGTCGACGAAGGATTCAGTTCGAGCGCCTTTCGGTAATCCACCTCAGCCTTTTCAAAAAGACTATCGGCATAGTGTCTGTTGCCACTGCGTATATAGTCCGTCTCTGTCATAGTCTGTGCAGTGGTCGCCAATCCGACACACAAGAATATAGGTAAAAGTATATTTCTGAGCATACAAATTCTTAGTTTGGTACAAAGGTAATGATAATTCGCCGAATTTAGAAATTTGGAGGAAAATTAGCGTCTGTTTAAGATTTATTAAACAATGACTATCCGCCTCTATTTTTAGCACCACGCTAATGCTTCATCCGTGCAATATTTGCGGGCAAATACCCAGGCGAATAAAAAGAAGCGATTCTCAGAGGCCATTTTTCAATATAACACCCATGTTCACACTGAGTTAACCCCAATTTTCTTTGTCAAGATTTTTCTCCGTCTCGTAAAAAGGCCGTCCTTATAGACCCAAAACGAGTAAAAATCGCTCTTTTCATCAAGTAAAAGATGAAAACCAAGGCAACAACACGTATTACATCCTATTTATATATCCAACCCCATGATATAGTCATTCATGTAATATCCATTACCTATTGGGAAGTCACCTTCATCTATTTTCGTCATACCCATCTTCTCATAAAAGGTCAACGCCTTATTTGCACGATTTACGTTCAAGCGCATTTGACAAGGACCCGGATGCAGTTTCTTGATAGCTTTGATAGCATATTCAAATAATCGCCTACCCAGATGCAAGCCTTGATGCGAAGCTAAAACATAGAGCTTCTGCAAATGAAACACCCCTTCTCCTTCTGGCTGAATAGATAGGTATCCCACTGCATCTCCCTCATAAGATGCCAAGTAATAGATGTGCCCCTCTTTAGTCATCTGCGTATGCAGACTCTCTGCAGAATACATCCACTGCATCATATAGTCCACCTGTTCGGGTGATAGTATATCCTTATATGTATCGGGAAATACCACTCCCGCCAGTTCTCTTATCAAAGGAATATCTGCTTCCGTAGCTTTTCTTATTTCAATCATATCACACAAATCTATTCATACTGCAATGAAACATCCAATCAACTAATCAATCAAATTTGTAATACTAAACCATCCATCTATAACAACCTTTAAGCGTGTGATTTTGTACAATATTTATTAAATTCTTAAGCCTGAAATACGAATTTTCAAGCCTTAGAAAACATATAATTCTCTGTACAAATTTACCACCTTTAAGGCTTTCGAATAACCAATGCTTATTTGGATATTTGTACATTTATCCACAACCCGTCAACCTCAAAAGAGTACATCAAAACCCTAATAAACCATTGATTACAAGGACTAAAAAGCAAGCAAAACTATCGTAACACTCTAAATCGAGCAAATTTAAGAAGCAATTGCTTCTCGCCTGCATTCTTAAACTTGATGAGTGCTTTGGTATTTTCACCCGTACCTTCGACACGTAACACTTCACCCACGCCAAAGCGTTCATGCTCAATAAACTGCCCGGGAGTGAGTTGAGCCACATGGGTAGCGCCTTGAACCGCATTGGGCGACACGAGACGACGCTGGGTAGATGTCGGTGACTGAACCGATGATTCTGTACGCGTTGAAATAACAGTGCGCTTAGGAGCACTTGAGACATTGACACTGGGCGTGCTCGTAGGACGCGGGCTACTCTGCCTGCTCTGAGAGTCTTGGGTACGACTACCCCATGAGTTGGCGCTCTGAGAAGTACGATTGTTCCAAGGGGTCTGAGAAGGTTGTATACTACGAGTGGATTGACCTTGACTTCCCCACAAACTCTGACTACCCCAAGCAGGAGTATTGCTTACAGGAGTTTCTATGTATCCACGATCAATATCCTTGAGGAAGCGACTGGGCATGCCATACTCTACCTTTCCGTAACGGAAACGACTCTTGGCATAAGAGAGCAAGCAGCGCTTCTCAGCACGTGTGATGGCAACATAGAGCAGGCGACGCTCCTCCTCCATCTGACGAGTGCTATCGTAGGCCATCAGAGAGGGAAAGAGTTGCTCTTCCATTCCCACAACAAACACTGTATCAAACTCTAAGCCCTTAGCAGCATGCACGGTCATGAGCGTCACCTTGGGGGTTCCATCATCTTCTTCGTTATCCTGATCAGTAAGCAAGGCTACATCACTGAGGAAGTCGGGCAACCCGATCGACTCTTCGCCCTCCTCTTGGCGTGAACGAACAAAATCGTGCATACCATCCATCAGTTCCTGCACGTTCTCCTGACGGCTTATACCCTCTACCGTGCGATCTTGCATGAGATCAGCCATAATGCCACTCTCCTGCACCACCATACGGCCCAGTTCGTAAGCATCAACTTTAGGCACCTGCTCAATAAAGCGGCTCACAAGATTGTAGAAGCCTGTAAGCTTAGTGAGAGTGCCCTTATTTACCGCCAGATTATAGGCTACAGGGGCACTGATAACACTCCATAGACTCACGCCATGATCAGTGGCGGCGGCCAGCACCTTACCCACGGTGGTGTCGCCAATACCGCGAGCAGGATAATTGATAACACGCTTAAATGCCTCCTCATCGTGAGGGTTGACAGCAAGACGGAAGTAAGAAATGACATCCTTTACCTCCTTGCGCTGATAGAACGAAAGTCCACCATAGATACGGTAAGGTATGTTGTTCTTGCGCAAGGCTTCCTCGAAGATACGCGACTGAGCGTTAGTGCGATAGAGAATAGCAAAATTATCGTACCCAATACCCTCCTGGCGTCCTATAGCAGCGATGCGACGTGCCACGATATCACCCTCCTCAACATCTGAGTAGGCCTCGATGAGTTGTAGAGGTGCTCCGGTCTCCTGACGTGAGTATACCTCCTTGCGTATCTGCTCACGGTTCTTCTCAATAAGACTATTGGCAGCTCCCACTATCATCTGTGTAGAGCGGTAGTTTTCCTCCAACTTGAATATGCGTGCTCCGGTATACTGACGAGTGAATCCGAGGATATTGTCGATATTAGCTCCACGAAACGAGTAGATGCTTTGCGCGTCATCACCCACTACACATACGCGCTGCGTTTCCTTCGTTAGCTGCCACACAATGCTATGCTGGGCATAGTTAGTATCCTGATACTCATCAACAAGGACGTATGCAAACTGCGAAGCATAGCGCTGACGTACCTCGGGATGATTCTCGAAGAGCAGGTATGTATAGAGAAGGATGTCGTCAAAATCCATAGCACCAGCCTGACGGCAACGATCTTGATAGCGCAAGTATATCTCACGCGTCTGAGGAACTTTTGCCGAGCGGTCATCTGCTACAGCGATAGCATCAGAAGCATACATCTGCGCCGTCATCAAGCGGTTCTTAGCATTCGAGATACGACATTGTATCACATTGGGTTTGTAGACCTTATCGTCAAGCTGAAGTTCTTTGACGATGGTCTTTATAAGACTGCGCGAGTCGCTTTGGTCATATATGGTAAAGTTGGGCGGGAAACCGATGAGTTCGGCCTCGCTCCTAAGAATGCGAAGAAACATACTATGAAAGGTACCCATCCACAGATAACGAGCGCGGTTCTCCCCCACTCGTTTTCCGATACGTTCGCGCATTTCACGCGCCGCCTTGTTTGTAAAGGTGAGCGCCAATATACGCCACGGCTCCAAGCCCAAATCCATTAAGTGAGCAATCTTATAGGTAAGTACGCGTGTCTTACCCGAGCCAGCACCGGCAATCACTAAGGACGGGCCGTCATTATAGAGTACGGCAGCCAACTGGCTTTCATTAAGTTCGTTGCTTATATCTGTTTGCATCGTTTTATTCTCATTTAGGCATCCACCACTAGCGAAATACCGTTTAATGTGTAAAGGTACACACTTTGTGCGACGTGCACAAATATCTTAAGTATCATTTCACAAAAAACGATGTACCACACTACCAAGAAAACAACAAGTCGAAGCACACAGGAAGATGATCGCTGGTACCACCCATATAGCGCATACCATTGTATGTACGGAAAGGTCGACGTCCCCCATAAAGAGGTTCGGGTTCAGTGAGAAAATCATCATTGAACACCCATGCACCACGAGGAGCAAGATGAAGCCGATGGGTATCATCTAACAACATGGGCGACAAGTATACGTGATCAATCTGTTCCCATTTCCCCTTGTAACGATAACTACCGCCCAACTGCTCCGTGATGCACTTCATACGATTGTTGTCTGATAAAGAGCGAAGGGCCGGCTTAGAAGGAATATCATTAAAGTCGCCCATGACAACAATATGCGGCATTGTTCTCAAAGAAGAAAGGGAGTCAATGGCATCACACATAAGCGACACCACACGTTGACGCAAACGAGTAGACTTACGTCCATTGAGTCTACTAGGAAGGTGACACACAAGTACATCAAGCGTATCGCCAGTAACCAATTCGCCACTCACACACAACACATCACGTACATGAGTTCCCTCGTGAATCTGATCAGAGGGGAGTCGCAACACCTTGTGAGCAAAGGGGCGATATGTAGTAGGCTTATAGAGCAAGGCCACATCTATACCGCGAGGATCCGTTGATGAAGTCACCAAGTAATCATAACGAATGGTGCGCAGCGATGAACGGCGTGTAAGATCGTAGAGCACACTATCATTCTCCACCTCACACAAAGCTACAAGTTCAGGAGCACGGTCACCACCAATAGCAGTCAAGGCACGGCTTATGGCATGTAATTTATTCCAATAACGATATTCGGTCCAATGGCGCAGTGAGGTAGGAAGAAATGTTTCATCATTGGTAAGAGAATCGTCCTTGCAGTCGAAGAGGTTCTCCACATTGAATGTAACAAGGCGGATATGCTCTTGAGACACAACAGGAAATGCCAAGAGCCAAAGCAGCACTAACGATATCGTTCTCATTAGGGTTGATGATACTGATAACATCCTGCATCAATAGCCTCGAAGCCAACACGAGGTAAATCATCTTTATCGTATGGCAACATCTCAACATAGGCAGGTGAAGCTATTCCGCGAGCTATAGAGAGCGAATCGAGGTGAAAATCATAAATAAACTCGCTATGATCGATGGTGCGGAAGTTGGTACGCCCATAGGTTGTGCTATCCTTATGCTCCCAAACGATATGAGCAAAGTGCAATGTATCAGGTTCGCGAGCCTCGCCCTTTGAATTGACAAGCGAATAGGCAAAACGATATTGGGCATATTGTGAATAGTCGGCCGAATCAGTCTTCTCCAACACGGTACCCATGAGTTCATCATCCTTACCACCTGTAATAACACTATTGATAAAGTCTACACCTAAAAGTGGGTATATCGCTTGTTCTTCTTCGTGGTAGTTACTTATGTTTACAGCTACGCCACGCTCATTTTTCCAAGGAAAAAAGTTTGCCATTGTACAATGCAGAAAGCTAAGACGTCCTCCCAACAGGTTGACACAATGACCTCCAGCATTCGTAAAGAGGCTATTAGCAAAGGAACCCGAACATAAGGTAAGCTGAAGGGCATCCTCGTCCACATTGTGAATCTGGCTATTTTGCATCACCAACTTTGTGCGGCTCATATCAGCATCCTTAGCACGCAATCCATAGGTTCCACCGTGGATATCGCAGTACACAAAGAGGTTATCATGGCTAGTCTCGTGCAAAGTGATGCCGCCCCATTGTGCCGAGAGCCTGTCGTATGGAAGATAGGAGAACATACGATCGGTGCGAGCTCCACGAAACACGACCATACTATCCGCAGTACCCACGGCCTCAATACGTCCATACGCCTGCAATTCCACCTTATCACGGAAATAAAGTCGGACTCCTGCATCCAAGTAAAGGACGACCCCCTCCTCTACACGCAAGCTATCGTATATGAGATAGGGGCGCTGAGCCGTAAAATGTGTATCAGTGTCAATACAAACGCCACGCAACACAGTAGCATCCTGTCCGTAGGCACGCAACTGCACTTGCTGGATGACACCACTCTCGAGGGAGAACACCAGCGAATCGCAAACCTCAAAGGGAGCATCTTGACCCCGAGGATCAACCGTCACCTCCACAAACACATAGAGACTATCGCCGCCACGTACCGCCACATCGCTAAACGAAACACCCGATAGGCCATCAAGATTGATACGATAGGGCGAATGCTCTCCACCGGAAAGATGAGCCGAAGCTATACGAAGATCGGCCTTATTCCTATTATAAATAAGGAACGAATAGGTAGATGAGCTTACTGAGGTAAACAACGTATCAAATCTAACCGTATCAGACGAGAAGGCCAAACGATGCGACATATCAGTAGAGAAACCTTGTTCCTCACGGCAACCGACCATGCTCATAGCAAACAAAACAATGAGCATATATATAATTCTTAGACGAAACTTCATAGCTATTGTGTATCAATTATTATAACGCAACAGATAATGATATATTGCATCAGCACACATAGGAGATAAATAAAAAACTCCCGACATCGAAAGCGATATCGGGAGCATATAGATTATTGTATAAAGCTTAGTCAATCAAGCCACGGCTGCGGAGCAATGCCTCGGGATTGGGCTCTGCACCACGGAAGCGCTTGTAGAGAGTCATGGGCTCTTCGCTACCACCCATCTCGAGGATGTTCTTACGGAAGCTGCGACCTGTAGCTTCGTCAAAGATACCGTTCTCACGGAAAGCCTCGAAGCCGTCAGCATCGAGCACCTCAGCCCAGAGGTAGCTATAGTAACCTACTGCATAGCCACCACTAAATACGTGATTGAAGTAGGGACCGCGGTAACGGAAAGCAATCTGCGGGATGAGACCAATCTTATCAGCTACAGCCTTTTCAAAAGCGTTAGCCTCGAAGCCTGTGTAGTCGTTGAGCATGTGGAACTCCATATCGAGCAATGCAGCACCTACAAGCTCTACAGTCTCAAAACCTGAATTGAATGATGATGCAGCCTGCATCTTGGCGATGAGTTCATCGGTGATAGGCTCGCCGGTCTCGTAGTGGAGAGCATACTGCTTCAGTACCTCAGGTTCGATAGCCCAGTGCTCCATAATCTGTGAGGGAAGCTCCACGAAATCGCGTGCTACGCTAGTACCACTTACTGAAGGATACTTAGTCTGTGTGAGAAAACCGTGGAGAGCGTGACCGAGCTCGTGGAAGAGAGTGCGAGTCTCATCGATAGTAAGCAATGAGGGAGTATCAGCGGTAGGAGCGGTGAAGTTACCTACGTTGACAATCATAGGACGTTGGTTCTCGCCATCGATGTTCGATGCATCTACGATATTATTCATCCATGCACCGGCACGCTTGGTAGCGCGGGGGAAGTAGTCAGTGTAGAAAAGAGCCATGTGTGAGCCATCACCATCGAGCACCTCGAAGGTCTCTACCTCAGGATGGTACACATCCAATCCCTCTACGGGCTGGAACTTCATACCGAAGAGTTTCTCCGATACCATGAAGGCACCCTTACGCACATTGTCGAGTGAGAAGTAGGGGCGGAGTTCGCTCTCGCTGAGCGCATACTTAGCCTCACGCAGTTTCTCGGTGTAGTACCACCAGTCCCAAGCCTCGAGCTTCTCGCCCTTGCCCTCAGCATCCATCATCTTCTGCAACTCAGCAGCCTCGGCCTGAGCCTTAGGAAGAGCAGCATTCCAAATGGTCATAAGAAGATTGTATGCAGCCTCAGGAGTCTGAGCCATCTTATCCTCAAGCTGGAACTCAGCGAAAGTGTTGTAGCCGAAGAGCTGAGCCTTCTGCTGGCGGAGCTTCAAGATGCGTGCGATAACCTCCTTATTGTCGTTCTCATTGTTATTGTCGCCACGGTTGATATAAGCAAGATACATCTGCTTACGCAACTCGCGGTTGTCAGCATACTGAAGGAAGGGAATCCAGCTGGGCTTCTGCAAGGTGAAGAGCCATCCCTCTTTACCTGCAGCCTGCGCAGCTTCACGAGCTGCATTGATAGAGCTCTGGGGCAAACCTGCGAGATCCTTCTCATCTGTAATCACGAGTACGAAAGCATTGGTCTCAGCAAGTGCATTCTCACCAAACTGGATGCTTGCAAGTGAAAGCTGTTTCTCAATCTCCATGAGCTGAGCCTTCTTGTCAGCATCGAGCAGCGCACCACCCTTTACAAACATACGGTAGTACTTATTGAGCACCATTTCCTGTTCGCGAGTAAGACCAAGGTTAGCCTTATCGTCATAGAGAGCCTTGATACGAGCAAAGAGAGCCTCGTTCATAGTCATATAAGCGCTGTGCTCGGTAAAAAGGGGCGAGAGACGCTTCTCTGCCTCACGCATCACATCATCAGCATCAGTCTCATTAAGATTGAAGAATACGCCTGTAGCCTTGGCCAACTTCTTACCGCTACGCTCAAGAGCAGCGATAGTGTTATCAAAAGTAGGAGCCTCGGGGTTAGCAACGATAGCGTCAATCTCGGCACGCTGCTCTGCGAATCCCTCCATGAAAGCGGGTTCATAATGGGTTGATTCATACTTGGCAAACTCAGGGGCGCCAAAGGGAAGCGACGAATCCTGCAATACAGGATTGTCATGCTTTGCATTACATGCAGTCAAGGCAACAAGGGCCATAGCAATAAATGTTTTTTTCATTTGTTTGTGTTGTATTGATAGTTGTTCGCAAATATTTCGGCTTGCAAAGGTAATAAAAACAAGCGAATATATAAAAAAACAAGCCTCCAAAGAGGCTCATTTTTATGATTAGGCATCAGCTTGTACATCAGCCTGCCGATGTAGCCAAGGGAGAGGCTTGTGTATAGGTACGAGTAGCTAGTTCCTTATCGAGCATATACATACCATACTTGTTGCCTTCGACCGCTTCTACGGCTGCAATCATCTCACGAGCATTCTCTTCCTCTTCTACCTGCTCGTCGATAAACCATACAAGACGGTTTATAGAGGCAAAATCGCGATCATCGTTGGCTATAGCAGCCAGGTTATTGATGAGTGCGGTCACCTTCTTCTCATGAGCTAAGGTCTGGGTAAACATCGCCAATACGCTATCCCAAGTAGTAGGTACGGCATCGATGGGGAATAGCTCGACCTTTGCATCGCGTGAGTTAAGATAGTTCATAAAAATACGGGCATGATCTTGTTCTTCGAGGTACTGAACATAGAACCAGTTGGCTACACCTTTAAGTCCCTTAGCTTCAGCATCCATAGACATGGCGAGGTATAGATAAGCCGACCACAATTCTGCGTTGATCTGAGCATTGATAGCTTGGTGTAAATTCTTGCTTAACATAGTCGTAGAGTTTTGAGTGAGAAATGCTTGTTGATTATTGATTAAAAAGGAGGAGGTCTTAGAGTTCAGTCTTCCACACGCCATGAAGGTTGCAATACTCATACACGGCAATGGGTTTGCCATTGCAAGTACAGAATACTGCCTCGGGCTTTCCATCATGAGGAAGGTCGATACGAAGACCGCCATTCTCTGTCTCCACATAGATAAAGGCGATGTGATGCTCCTCAGTCATGGGATGAGGTACGCTACCTACTTCAACCTTGATCTGACAATCGTCAATACGAGTTACTACGGGCATATGTTTTTCTACGCTTGCGTCTACAGTATTCACGGTAAGCTCTTTCATCTTTTCGCCGCAGCATACCACGGGTACCTTTGAGTCTACGACTTTCTGAATCACATTACCACAATGTTCGCACTTGAAAAATTTTACTGACATAATCTTATTGTTTTAATAGGTTTTTACTAGTTTTCTTGTTTTACATGGGCAAAGGTAATAGGTTTTGTCGAACCGCGCAAATACACTGAATCTATCGGCCAATAGACAAAATCTACCCTCCAGCTCTATCCTACTAAACAACACATTGTCAACACTTTTGTTTTCGTCCGAAACAAAGATAATGTCAGGCTATAGAAAATTTATTTTAAGAAAACAAAGAACACCGCAGCAATCAAGCAACCGAATGCCACAAAATGGTTCCACTGCAGAGCTTCGCCCTTGAAGAACACAATAGTGAAGACGGTGAAGATAGCAATAGAAATCACCTCCTGGATAACCTTGAGTTGCATCAATGTGAATGCTCCACCATTACCGACGAACCCCATACGGTTGGCAGGCACCTGACAGGCATACTCGAAGAGTGCCAAAAACCAACTGATAAGAATCACAATGTAGAGAGGAGTATTCTCAGAAACAAGCTTCATCTGCTGCAACTTGAGGTGACCGTACCAAGCAAATGTCATGAAGATGTTTGATACGATAAGTAAAAGGATTGTACCAATTCCGTGCATAATAATTATATTAAAGTTAATGTATTATCCAAAATATGGGCGAGAATGCAATGCACCCCCGCCCACTAACATATAAATAGTCGTATTAACTGAAGAACAAGGCGATGCCCTTATCAATGCCGCTGAATCCCATGAAAGCGAGAGCCAAGAGACCAGCAACAACAAGAGCAATAGGCATACCATCCATACCTTTGGGAACGCGTATCAAACTAAGCTGCTCGCGCAAGCCTGCAAATACAATAAGCGAGAGAGCGAAGCCCAAAGCAGTAGCCAAAGCAAAGATAACACCAGTAAGCAGACTAGGCTCAAGACCTTGACCATTGTAGGTTCCATTTGCTACAAGGATAGCCACACCAAGAATACAGCAGTTGGTAGTAATCAAAGGAAGGAACACACCCAATGCTTGATAGAGCGAGGGAGAGAGTTTCTTCAGCACGATCTCAACCATCTGCACCAAGGCTGCAATCACGAGGATGAAAACGATAGTCTGCAAGTATTGCAGATTGAAGGGGTTGAGCACCCAGATCTGAAGGAGATAGGTGACAATGGTAGCAATGACCAACACGAAGGTTACAGCAAGGCCCATGCCCTTGGCAGTTTCAACCTTCTTTGATACGCCGAGGAACGGACAGATACCCAAGAATTGCGACAATACGACATTGTTGACGAATATCGCTGAGATAAAAATCAATATATATTCCATAAAGTGATTATTAGTTGAAAGATGAAAGTTGAAAGATGAACCTTTAGGTTGACGCTAAAGTCAAAGTTGCCATCCGGAGGTAATTTTCAATTTTCAATTCTCAATTTCAATTATTTTTTAATCTTATTCACAATCGCAATCAAGTATCCCAATACGATGAAGGCTCCGGGTGCAAGCACGAAGACAAGCATGTTGGTAGACGAGGGAAGCAAAGTGAATCCAAAGACAGCACCAGTACCCAAGAGTTCGCGCACGGCACCAAGCAGTGTGAGTGCCCATGTAAAACCAAGACCCATACCCAAGCCATCGAACAATGAAGGAAGTGCGGTATTCTTAGCAGCAAAGGCTTCGGCACGACCAAGAATGATGCAGTTTACCACGATAAGAGGGATAAACAAGCCAAGGCTCGCATACAACGAAGGCAAGTAAGCCTGCATGAGCATCTGCAGCAAGGTCACGAACGATGCAATAACTACGATGTAAGCAGGTATGCGTACCTTATCGGGAATCAGGTTCTTAAGCAAAGCAATAACAATATTCGAGCAGATGAGCACGAACGTGGTGGCAAGACCCATAGACATACCATTGAGTGCCGAAGAGGTGGTTCCCAACGTAGGACACATGCCAAGGAGAAGAACAAAAGTAGGATTCTCCTTTATTAAACCATTCAAAAATACTTTTAAGTTATTCATAAAATACTTTTTATTTACTATTTACAAATTTACTATTTACAATTGATGTACAATTGTGCTATTTAACTATTTACAAAATCAACAATGCCAAAAATTGAAAAAATCATTAAATTGCTCAATAAATAGTAAATTGTAAATTGTCAAATTGTAAATTACTGTTGTGTTGTTGCTCCCGAATTAACATCCGACACATTACCTTTGAACACTTTATATGCATTGTTCACGGCATTGAGGAAAGCACGAGAGGTGATGGTAGAAGCGGTGATAGCATCAATATCTCCACCATCCTTTGACACTTTGAGTTCGCCCTCGGCAATATCACGTCCGATGATATTGTGGCTACCTGCAGGGTCTGGATTACCAAAGAAGATTTTAGAGAGAACTCCTACCTTCTTTACTTCACCCGCAGTTGCAGTGCGGAACCATTCGCCTGCACGTGCACCGAGACCGGGAGTCTCAGCATGCTTCAGCACTTCGTATCCGAGAATCTTTCCCTCCTCGTTGAAACCTACAAGTACTTCGATGTCGCCACCAAAGCCACTCTTATCAGTCGATTTCACAGCAGTGCCAATCCAATTACCTTCGCGAGTCACCTCATACACGAGGTAGCTATCCACCTCTTTCTCAGTGACAGCAATCTGCTCGTCAGCACCCACATTAAGCACCGACTTAATACCAGCACTCAGCGCCTCCTCATTAATCTTTTCAATGGTACTACTAGTCATCTTATTGACAGAAGCCAACAAGAAAGCAGCCACAGCCGACACGAGAGTCAGTACGAGAAGCATATTCTTCAATGATGATTCAAGCTTTTTCATTTCTTTACCTCCTTTGCAAAACGTTGGGGTTTGCATGCATTGTTGATCAATGGTACAAACGCATTCATAATAAGGATTGCAAACGACATACCCTCAGGATAAGCACCAAATACGCGGATAGCTACAGTGAGGAAACCGATGCAGAAGCCATAGATCAGTTGACCCTTAGCTGTCATGGGCGAGGTCACATAGTCTGTTGCCATAAACACAGCACCGAGCATCAAGCCACCACCAAAGAGATGATGCCAAGGAGTAGCCACCTCAACGGGGTAAGCAATGTGAAGCAAACCTGTGAGAGCAAATACCGTAGCCAAGATAGACACGGGGATATGCCATGTGATGGTGCGTGTAGCAATCAAGATGATGAGACCGATAAGCAGACACAATGCGCTAACCTCACCGAGCGATCCGCCTACGTTACCCATGAAAAGGGGCATAAGGTCGGTCTTGGCAAGATTGGCCAAGGGAGTAGCGGCTGTCACCGCATCAGCATAAGCGGTCATCTGTCCTACCTCAGGGAACATGGTCATCTTTACGGGGAATGAGATCAAGAGGAACACACGCGCAGCAAGAGCGGGGTTAAAAAGGTTGCAACCCAATCCACCGAAAGTCATCTTCACCACACCAAGAGCAAACAAAGCACCTATAATAATAATGTATAGGGGCAGGTTAGCAGGAAGGTTGAAGGCAAGTAGGATACCGGTAACCACAGCAGAGTAGTCACACAGAGTACATTGGTCATTTTTGAGGATAAACTTGTTGATTGCCCACTCGAAGAAAACGCATGAAGCTACCGATGTGGCGGTAACAATCACTGCGCCAAGGCCGAACGCATAGAACGACCACAACATCGCGGGCAACATAGCGATGATCACCCATCGCATATTCTTGCTTACGCTATCGCCACTATGTACATGAGGCGATAAGGAGAGTTTTAATTTATTTGCCATAGTTTTATATCTTTATTTACAATTTACAAATTTACTATTTACAATTGATGTACAATTGAACTATTTGACGATTTACAAAATTCGTGATACTGAAATAAAAAAATCACTAAATTGCTCAATAAATAGTAAATTGTAAATAGTCAAATCGTAAATTGCTTCTATTTCTTCATATTACGTTCACGAATGATGCCACCCACGGTATTCTTCGCCAAGCGTATCCAGTCGAGCAGAGGACGATTTGACGGACAAGTGAAGGTACAGCATCCACACTCAATACATGTCATGATGTCTTCGTTTTCAGCACGTTCCCAATCGTTATACTCACCCAACTTAGCAAGCAAGTAGGGCTCAAGGCCCATGGGACAAGCACCTACGCACTTAGCACAACGGATACAGTTCTGCTCCTTACCACGCACCGATTCCTCCTCAGTCATGAGCAACACGCCAGAGCTACCCTTGCAGATAGGTACCTCAGCATTCAAGAGCGCCTTACCCATCATGGGGCCACCACCAATAATTTTACCTGTATTCTCAGGCATTCCACCTGCAGCTTCAATAAGCATATTCATGGGTGTACCCATACGAGTGAGCAGATTTGAAGAATTGGCCAAAGCCTTACCAGTCACTGTCACCACACGTTCGAAGAGAGGTTTGTTCTTGATGACTGCCTCATATACTGCATAGGCGGTACCTACATTCTGCACCACAGCACCTACAGCGATAGGAATTGCTGGAGGATTAGGAACTTGACGACCTATGACAGCATCAATAAGTTGCTTCTCACCACCCTGCGGATATTGCACTTTAAGAGGTACAATCTCAATATTAGGATATTTGGCAGCCTTCTCACGCATCAAAGCGATGGCATCGGGTTTATTATTCTCAATACCGATATATCCCTTGGTTACGTTTACAGCCTTCATAAGAAGCGACACACCCACAAGGATTTGCTCAGGCTTCTCGAGCATGAGTTGATGGTCAGCTGTGAGGTAGGGTTCGCACTCAACAGCGTTGATAATCACGCACTCAGCCTTGCTACCGGGAGGAGGTGTAAGCTTCACGTGTGTGGGGAAGCAAGCGCCACCCATACCCACGATACCAGCATTCTTAATCTTGGCTACGATCTCGGCAGGCTCGAGAGCACACTCAGTCACCAACTCCTCGCTGCGGTCGATGCTCTCTTCCCATTCGTCACCAATCACGTCGATAAAGATGGCGGGCTTACGATATCCGCTGGCATCGATGATGGAGTCTATCTTAGCAACCTTACCCGATACAGATGAGAAGATAGCTGCCGACACGAAACCTCCAGCATCGGCAATCTTGGTACCTACCTTCACCATGTCACCTTTGGCCACACATGCTACGGCAGGAGCACCTATGTGTTGTGACAAGGGGAAGACAGCCTGCTTGGGCAATGCCATAGGCTCGATCTTCTTACCTGCCGACAACTTATTTTCGGCGGGATGTACACCGCCTATTCTAAAAGTCTTCATGAATTCTGAATTATGAATTGTGAATTATGATTTCTGAGTTGCTTCCGGAGTTTCTGCTACCTTGGGCGCTTCAGCCTCAGGAGCGGGCTTCGGCTTTCTCGCGGGGAAGTTCACTGCCACAATAGAGTGCTGCGGACACTCATCCTCACACTTGCGGCAAAGTTTACACTTCTCATAGTCGATATAAGCAAGGTTATTAGCAATAGTGATAGCCTCGAACGGACACACTTTCTGACACTTGCTACAACCGATACAACCTACCTCGCATGCCTTGCGGGTAAGAGCACCCTTGTCTTTGTTCACGCAGAGCACCACCATGCGACGTCCATTGCGTCCCTTATTGCGGAGCTCGATAATCATACGCGGACAAGCCTTCACGCAGGCACCACAAGCGGTACACTTATCGGCATCCACCTCGGGGAGTCCTGTCTCGGGGTTCATGCGAATAGCATCAAACTGACATGCCTTCACACAGTCGCCACAGCCCAAGCAGCCATAAGCACAGCCCGTCTCGCCACAACCTGTGACATGAGCGATCTTACACGATACAGCACCATCGTACACATTCGTACGGGGACGATGCTCACATGTACCATTACAACGTACTACCGCAACCTTAGGCTCAGCAGCACCAGCACTCAGTCCAAGGATCTCGGCTACCTGAGTCATCACCGCCTGTCCGCCTACGGGACAAAGCAATCCGTCGAGTGAGCCAGCCTTGACGCAAGCGTCAGCAAAGCCTGCACAGCCGGGGAATCCGCAACCGCCACAGTTGGCTTGTGGCAACACCTCGGCAACTTGCCCCACACGTGGGTCTTCCTTTACAGCAAATTTCTTGGAAACGACAAACAACACACCGGCCAATACCAGTGCAGTCGCGCCCAAAGCAATCACTGCTACCAAAATTGTGTTCATGATTAAATTTATGATTTATGAATTATGATTTATTTCAGATTGGTTTTATCGTAAACGTAAACTCACTTTTCAGCCTCTTCCTGCATGCAAAGAGCACCAAGAAATAAGCAGTCATTGTCAGCAATGCACTCAGCGCAGCTATAGCCTCATTACCATCGGTAAGCCACATAGCAACAGCTATAGCAGCTACAAGTAGCAGTAGCGGAAAAAGAAAAGCGAGGCGAACAGCCTTCATTCCCATTGTTGCTGCTCCCTCGACCATTACTCTTTGTCCTACTTGATAGGCTTCAGCATCTGCGCCATACACATCCACAATTTTTTCTTTGCTTTCTGCAGCTGAGCACAGACTCTTGGCGCCACATGCCGCACAAGCCGAAGCTTGTACGATGCGTACATGTATGCAATCTCCTTCAATGGAGTCCACTACACCATCATGCCTTATCACATCTGCCATATCAACATTGCATTTTTATCATGCAAAAGTAGGATTTATTTTTAGAACTAAGAAACTTTGTGTTATATTTTTGCTATTTTTGCAACATAAAATAGTAGCAACATGAAAAACAAAAGAAAACATTTCAGTACAGTATTGGGCATTGTCCTACTCATTTTTGGCAACTGCCCCCTCTATGCACAGCAAAAGCTTGAGTTCCCCTTATGGCCCAACGGAGCGCCCAACACAAATGGTATCGTAGAACAGGAAAGCGAGACCCGCGCCAATCGCCCTACCAACATTACCTCTCCTACCCTCACAGTCTATATTGCAAAGAACGGCAACGGTAAGGCTATCGTTGCATGCCCTGGTGGAGGCTATGTACATCTGGCCATGGACCACGAAGGACACGACATGGCAGCCTGGTTCAATGCCCAGGGCATCACCTATGCAGTACTCAAATACCGCATGCCCAATGAGCACCACGAAGTGCCACTCAGCGATGCTCTGCAGGCAATACGCCTTATGCGCGAGCATGCCGAAGAATGGAACATTGGCAAGGTCGGCATCATGGGATCATCAGCTGGAGGTCACCTTGCCAGCACAGCAGCAACCCATTATACCGACGATAGCCGTCCCGACTTTCAGATACTCTTCTACCCAGTCATCAGCATGGATCTGAGTATCTGCCACAAAGGTTCACGCGAACGTCTTATCGGCAAGACCCCGACGGATGACTTGGTGCAGCTATACAGTAACGAATTGCAAGTAACTGCGCAAACACCTCCCGCCTTCATCATGCATAGCAGCGATGACCGTGTGGTACCCGTAGAGAATAGTCTGCGCTACTACCAAGCCTTAGTACAAAACAAGGTACCCGCTTCGCTCCACTGCTACCCTATCGGAGGTCACGGATGGGGATACAACGACAACTTCAAATATAAGCGTCAGTGGACAGGCGAACTGGAGAAATGGCTTCGCGAGCTATAAAAGTGAAACAGAAGCGGGTAGATGGGAAGATAAATGAATTATGATTTATGAATTATGATTTATGAATTATCGTTAACCGTTCATCTTACCCCTTAACCTTTAACCGTTCATCGTTAACCTTTAACCCGTTAACCGTTAACCTTTAACCATTCATCGTTAACCTTTAACCATTCATCGTTAACCCTTACCCCTTAACCTTTAACCCTTTAACCCTTTAACCGTTCATCGTTAACCTTTAACCCCTAACCCCTAACCTTTAACCTTTAACCTTTAACCTTTAACCCTTAACCATTAACCATTAACCGTTCATCATTCAACATTAAAACTAAATAAAACATGGCAAAAGGAAATTACAAAGAGCAAAACAAAGCCTATCTTCAGCAAAAGGCTACCGAACCTGGCATACACACCACCGCACAGGGAATTCTCTATGAGGTTTTGGAATCCGGATCCGGCGACAGAGCCAATATCCGCAGCATTGTATCAGTATACTACAAAGGTATGCTCATCGATGGCAGTGTATTCGACGACAACACCTCACAAGGCTACCCCGATGCTTTCCGCCTGGCCGACCTCATCACCGGCTGGCAAATAGCACTCACCCAAATGTGCGCTGGCGACAAGTGGCGCATCTATGTTCCTGCCGAAGTGGGTTATGGAGCTATGAGCGTAGCAGGTATCCCTAAGCATTCGACACTCATCTTTGAAATACAATTGGTAAAAATCAGTTAACTATGAAGAAAATTTTAACTATCGCACTCATTACAGCGACCGCCTTTGGCCAACAGCTACAGGCACAGACCGCCACACACGACGCAGGGCAGTTCACAACCATCACCAACGGCAATCTTTGGATCGACTCCGAGGGTAACGACGTTCAGGCGCACGGCGCAGGCTTCCTCAAAGTTGGCGACACCTGGTACATGATTGGCGAAGACCGATCCTCATCATGGAACCCCGATGTCAACATGTACTCATCGAAAGACCTTGTCAACTGGAAGTTTGAGCGTAAGATTATCGAGAACCACGTCACCCACCCCGATTTGGGCACCAAGCGCATGATTGAGCGTCCCAAGCTCATGTATTGTGCCAAGACCAAGCAATACGTCGTGTGGTGCCATTGGGAGAGCAGCAACTATGGAGCCTCCGAGGCGGGTGTGTTCTACAGCAACACCGTCAACGGCGCCTACACCTACCACTGGGGCGGACGTCCATTGGGGGTAAAGTCGCGCGACTGCAACATCTTCATCGACGATGATGGCACTGCCTACTTCATCTCCACCATCGAGGAAAACCAGCATCTGGGCCTCTTCCGCCTTTCTGACGACTACCTATCAGCCGTAGAGTACACCGAGCTGTTCAAATGGAAGAGCCGCGAGGCACCTGCCATCGTACGCGTAGGCGACACCTACTACATGCTGTCGTCAGCTTGTACCGGCTGGGACCCCAACCCCTGCATGCTCTCCTACTCGAAATCACTCACCGAGGGCTGGAGCGAGCTCAAGCAGGTAGGCAACCCCATTGCCTACGACACGCAGGCAGCCAGCATCCTCACCATCAAGGGAACCAAGCAAACCACCCACCTCTATGTGGGCGACCGCTGGCAGGATCCCCGTTTGCCCGAGTCGAAGACCATCATCTTCCCCATCTCCTTCACAGCCGACAGCTGCGTGTTCGACTACACCCGCCAGTTTGACATCAACTACACCACCGGCGAGTGGCACCCCACTCCCACGGCCGATCGTTACATCAGCAAGAAGCATTGGCGCGTGCTCGACTATAGCAGTGCCGAGACTACACGTGGCAACTACGCTGCCACCAACGCCATTGATGGCGACCCCACCACCCTGTGGCACACACAGCTACCCAAGGAGCAGCCCCGAGGTCAGCGCGCCAACCGCTGGGATTGGCAAGCACCCAAGGTGCAACACCGCATCATGGTAGATATGGGTCGCGTGCACACACTAAGCGGATTCCTCTGCACACCCCGCACCGACAACTCAGCCTTCGGCCTGGTGCGTAGCTACACCTTCTACGTGAGCGAGAACGGCAAGGACTGGATCCCCGTGAGCCGCGGCAGCTGGATGCCCTACTGGACCGAGGTCGACTTTGCCCCGTGTCAGGCTCGCTACTTCATGCTCACCTCTACCGAACGCTGGGGAGTATCAGTAGCTGAGATTGACGTCTACTAAGACATTCAACGTCGCATTCCCCCACTCTATGGCGACAAGCGGGGGTAATCAAAGACAATAAAATGGAGATAAACACAAAGCGTTAAGTACACAATACGTACAATACATTTGAGTTTATCTCCTTTCTTTTTCCATCACTTCCTCTTCATATAGTCACGTTTCATACAAGATATTCTATTCGATTAGGCATCTACCCCCGATGCTAAAGGAAGCACTAACTCTTCTTATCGTCATAGTATTCGGATGCAAAAAGGGCAGCAACGAATCGTTGCTGCCCTAAAAGCTTTTTATTTATCTTACTTTTATCTCGCGAAAGTCACCTTATTTATTGATAGAAATAATCTTTCTTGTACTTCCGTTATTGTAGCGTACAATGGTTATACCATTCTCTTTAGGCTGATTGATTTGTGCTCCAGAGATATCGTAATAACCTTGTACTTCAATAGGCTCTTCTGTATTCATCTCATCAGACACCTCATGGATTCCTGTAGCCATTTGAATCTGTTCCTGAGAAATGAATGCCCAATGTTGTGAAGTGGCAGTGTCGTAGAAGTTGAGTTTGCCTGCCGAAACAGCGATGCTGCTTGATGCGGTGAGCACTTCAGGTTCTTCCACTCTGTTTCCTCTTGCCATCCAATAGGGTTTCACGGTGATTTCTTCTCCGCCGAGCTCGAAGGTCATAGTCTTTCTTGAAGGCATCAGATGAATATTATCATCTGCTGTAAGCTCGGGACGCTCCTTCGACAAGAATCTTGAGTTGTAGTAAGTGAGATATTTGCCTGACTTAGCATTTCGTATATGATAGAAGCAGGTCACGGGGTCGAAATCTACATACCATGCGTAGTAATCATCGCTGAGGACCTCTTCCAAGGTTGCTTCGCGGTAGTTGAAGAATCCGCTGGCAAGCTCCTTGAGAAACTTCTTACCACCTCCGTAGCCTTCGTTGGTCAGATAGTATTTTACTCCCTCCTGACAATCGAACGAATGGAACGGACAAGCGCCATCACCTACAGCAGGCATACCATCCTCGTACATACCTTGATAGTAAGCTGCCTGACGGAGCAAATCGATAGGAGCAGTCACACCCGAGAGTCCGTAACATACATGTACACGGTCTCCATCCGAAACGGTGTGATTTCCACCTGACACGAAGTTTCCATTGGCATCAAGCACATCAGCTTGGTTCTCAAAGAATGCAAACACACGGTTAGCTCGCTCGCCCTCCCAATACATTGTAGGATGCAAGGGGCTATCCCAGCTAGTATAGCGCCAGTGCTGACCAACACCAATACCATGGCCCATCTCGTGCATTACAGTGCCGGGGTTCTGTGCAAAACCTGCTCCGATAGTGATCCAACCGCCATAGCTTCCGTGGGCACCGTCGTCGCCAGCATCGTAGTTTACACTGGGACGATAACCGCGGATGGCTGTCCATGTATTGAGGTAGCCTACAGCAGTTTGGCAAGCGCCATCGATACGTGCATTAGTTTCTTCATCACCAGCCCAGTTGTATGAGTATACGACGTCAGCCTCGGGGAGAGTTATGATTTTGATTACCTCACCATAACCCACGGCATAGTTCTTGTTCATGGCATAAGCACGAACATAGTAAGTAGTCGAAGGCTTGAGATTATCCATCAGATATACCTGACCATTGAAATCGTAGTAGAATGAACTTCTATTGTCAAGCACGGTAGGTTCGGGATTCTCGCTCCAGCAGAAGCCGCGCTCTATGATGTTAAGTCCATTCGCATACATACGTCCCACAGCAGCCTTACATCCGTAGATAACCTCTTCATGAGTCTTTACCTTTGGAGCAGTACCACTGGCATTTGCCAACTGATATACAAAGACACTGTCATTGAGTTCCTTACCAGCTTGAGCCAACTCTTCATTAGTAACGTTTGAACTATCATACAATGCCTTAGCCTTTGTTATGCACTGCTTGAACTCATCTATTCCTACTTGGGCTTTATCAGAGAGCACGCTCTCGGCAAACTCAATAACATTGAGGAGCTCTACATAAGCGGCCATGCTCTCCTCAGCTTCTGTTATGGCATTCTCCAAGTTGTTTGAAGCCTCAGCCATCGAAGCATTGTCAGTTACATTCTTGGCAGCCTCAATAGCTTGGGTAAGAGCAGCCAACACATCTGCATTCATCTTCTCTACAAGCAGCCCCTCAGCTGTTTGGATAAGTTTCTGCATCAATGCATCAATTGCTTCCTGATCAGCACCTGTATAGCTAAGTTGGAAATTATCTACAGCAATCCAGTTTCCTTTAGCATTATCGGCAACAAATCCAATCTCAATCTTACCGCTCACGCATGTAAATTTAACTTGATATGTGGCTCTTATGCCTACTTCTGTCCTATTGTCTCCTGCATAGATATATGCACCGGTTAACTGCTTGTTAGGAGTGTCTTCTTGGATGTTCTGAGCAGCACAAGTAAGCGTGTAGTTTCCTGCAGGCAGGTCTTTGAGCACTTGTCTTATGCTTGCGTTACCTAAAAATGCTCCTCTACCTGTCCATTTCTCGGCATAGTAATGGCCTGCTTTCAATGTAAAAACATCGTTTCCTTGTGTATTGATTCCGTCCGATGTCCATCCAGTAATGCCATCCTCAAACGAAGGGTTAATGATAGCATCAGGCATACTGAGTGGGTTTTCTTCGGTCGCAGCGCTGAATCCATAGGCATAGATTGCATTCTCAAGGCGTTTTATAGCTTTGTCAAGCCCCTCCACCTCTTGTGAACCTATATATTTGGCGAGCTCTGCTCTGGCCTCCTCCAATTCGGTCTGCGCGGTATTTGCCATGTGCTTATCAATATCTTCTGATCTCTTGACAAGCTCCTTTATATATTCCTGAAGCGAGTCTGCCACAATCGTATAAGTTAGGCGGAAGTTGTCGAAGCACACCCAGTTACCGGTCGCGTTCTCTGTCATTCCACCCAATTCGAGGACACCATCAGTCACAGTAGCAGTCACGCTATAGTCTGCAGGAACTCCAACTTCAACTTTTTCGTTATTTAGATAAAGGTATGCGCCCTTCTGTACTGCATTAGGATTATTCTGCTGAATGTTTTTCGCAGCACCGGTAAGCGTATATACACCAGCGGGAAGCTGGGTCAGAATCTGGTAAATCTTAAGGTCACGCACGGTGCCTCCCCAACCGGTCCACGTTTCCGCATAGCGGCTACCATGCTTCAACTCGAAATCATTGTTGCTCTGCGAACCGATACCGGTGTTTTTCCAACCGATTACACCATCCTCAAAGTCGGGATTGGTAATGTAATGAGTGACATCAGTTTGGGCTTGAACACCAAGTCCGAACAATGCCAACAAACATGTGTAAACGAATTTCTTCATATTGTTCCTTATTTAAAGAATCACAAGAGTGCAGTTCCCTTTGATAGCAATGCTATAGGCAAACATACACCCTTGTGATGAAATTTAAATCAATTACTTAACCAAAATCTTATATACTCTAACACTTCCGTCAGAGAGTACAGACTTCACGATATTGATACCCTTGACAGGAGCAGAGGTCATAGCACCACCAAGAGTGTAGTATGAAGAACTTACTACCTGTGCAACCTCTACAGGCTCAATACCATTGGGATCCAGCGCGCTGTTTGTACCATAATAGGTGAGCGTAAAGTTATCGGCAGCAATCCAGTTGGCCGTAGCATTGTGGGCCTCTACACCGATTGTGATGGTAGAAGTCTTTGACTCCTTCTTGAACACTACTTCAAAGTGCTCGGGCTTTCCATTCTCTGTTGCTACTTCAAGAGTCGCTTTCTTGCCTCCATCCTCTGAAGCGAAGAGGTATAATCCCTCTGTATCGGCTGCGCTGCCGGTCTTTTGGTAGTTGGCAATAATGTCTGCACCGAGAACGTATACACCTTCGGGAAGTGCGCTGAGGGTCTGTTCAATGGTTCCATCGCCCATAGGCTGGTTGTCGCTTCTCCATCCCTCGATGAATTGACTGATTGCAACATCACCATTAGAGTAAGAAGCACCCTGATAGCCGAGGTTTGAAATAGGATCGATATGGTAGGTCCATCCGTTTGCATTGCCCATAGCGAAGTCGGGGTTGACAATGAGGCTAGTCAAATCGAGCGGGTTCTCGTCGTCGGCATAGAGGTCAGCGGGGAGCTTGAGGGCTGCAGTCACATATTGACATTCCTTTATCAACTCAATGATTTGCTCATTGGTCAAATTATCAAGATCTGTAACCTTCATAGATATCTCATTATATGCCTCCATGGCCTCTTCTGATGCAATTTCATAATAGATAGCAGCAGTCTCGTCCATATTAAACTGAGCATCAACCAGTTTCGCATAAAGCGTCACATGCTCTCTTGCAGCATCTATTGCGGCAATAAGACAATCAAGCGCAGCCTTCATGGTTGCATAATCTGAGCCAAGTGCATCTTCTGCACTCTTTATAGCATCCTCTAATTGAACTACTGCGTAAGAGTTCATCTCTGCATCGTGGCTCTCAATGAAGTCATTTGCTGTCTGGACAGTTGTCTCAAGGATAGCCTCTAATGCTTCAGCGTTCTCACCCTCGTAGGTTAGTGTGAAGTTAGCCCAGATTACCCAGTGCACTCTATCACCATTTGAGGTAAGACCAATCTTCATCACACCATCCTCGTTTACGATACCATAGCACTTATTTACATAGCGTCCGCCAGCGAATGCATAAGAAGCACCATCCATAGAATGGGGCATCCATCCCTGTACAGGATATCCATCATAACCGTAGTCATACGGCCACTTGTCTGTACTTGTAGATATAGGCTGGCCAGTGCTTGAATCGATGAAGTAACTATTTACTCTATCCTGAGCTGTCTCATACGGAGCCACATCATCAGTAACCAACATTACGGGAGCCTGATACTCATTCATGAAGAGGAATACCTTTGAAGCCTCGTCACCTGTAAGGTTCCAAGGGCTAGAAGCACGCTCAAAAGCCTGCACGCCGATAGAGTAGATGCCTGCAGGAACTCCCTCGACAATCTGATATACATCTACTGTGTTTTCGTAAATCTCCACATTGGGGCATATGTCTTTTTTGCCACCCACGTTTCCACTGTTCTTGACCCAACCCGTAAAGCCATCGGCAAATGAGGGGTTCACAAGGAGATGCGATACGTCTGAACCGGCACGCATGCCCTCTTTCACTGCTTTCTGGAACCAAGCTTCAATATTCTCGGTCTCTTCGACAATTTGTTCTGTTGTAAGATGACCATTTTCCTTGATATACACATGGCCACCGTTAGGATAGGTGTTACCAGGTGCAGAAGCGTCTACGAAGTAGTCTACAATGTAGCTCACAGCCTCACCTTCCAAGTCATCGTGCGCATCGAAATAAGCCTCTACTTCGGCAGCCTTAGCCAAGTAAACTTTATAAGCAGCAATGTTAGCCTGAAGAGCCTCTACAGCAGGTTCAACAGCTTTGATGGCAGTTTTAATCGCAGCCTTATCAGTAGCATTCTGTACAGCAGCTACAGCCTCTTCCAATGCAGTCTTGTAGGCCTTGTTGTAATATTCGTTGTCACCAATAATTTCCTCAGCTGTAAGTACCGATGCAAGAATCTCCTCTTTCCACAATTCGTAGGCCTCGTTAGAGTTACCATAATATATAAGGGTAAAGTCATCAATTACAAACCAGTCGTTACCGATACCTGTATTCTTTACAACACCGATACGTATGTTGCCATTTTCTATAGGCATGAGGATATTCATTTCCTTGATATATCCGGCATTCTTGTACTGTGTAAAATCATACATTGAGTTCGGGACATAGTATCCATCTCCTACGGTCACATCATTTTGGCCCAATGGAGAGGGAGAAATAGTAGTTGCAAGCGCTGGTATGGGTGTATAGAGAGAGTCTTCGCCTGAGAATGCATACATTCTGGCAAGGCGATATGCGGGGTCATCCTTAGTCTCCCAGTCCATATTAGCATCGCCTGCACGGTAGAATCCCTTGGCGCCAAGCTTGTAGATACCAGTAGGAAGATCGGCTAAATCCTGGTATGTATCAAAGGCCGAATAGTTCCAAAGTTCTGCACAGGTAGAAGCGTTGCCGCCCGCAACGAATCCAGTGCCCTCCCATCCGGTAAAGTCGCCTTGAACGTCAAAACTCGGGTTTGTAATGGCAAATGTCATGTCTCTGGGATTGCTGGGTGATGCTGCGTTTTTCTCATAGTCAAGGATTGCTTTTTTTACGAGTTCCTTCGCATTCTGCAACTCTTCGAGTGAACTTGCCGTATTATTGTAGATTGCCTCTGCTGCCGAGAAGTCTGCATCTGGATATGCAGCCTTGCTTTCATTGATCAACTCCTTCAGTGAGAGGGCCTCGTAGTAGCGTGCGAATCCGTCAAAATCAATAGCCTCATAGTCGGTCTTAGCCACCACTACCCACTCGTAGGCAAGGTATTTACCATTATCGTAACCCTCAAAATGTGCTACGAGATCAGGATCAGCGATGTCAATACCCAGTTTTTCTCCACCTACGAGGGCAGGAGCTGAAGTGATTTCGCCTGTAGTCTCGTCTCTATACACGAGCGATTCGTAGAGGTTGGGGTCACCAAGGAATGTTGATTTCTTTGAGCAACTGATGTAGTATGTACCATTGGCATTCTTCTCGAAATTCCAGAAGAAGTTGACATTTGCATTCACATTGTTTTGGCGGTCCACCCAAATGGTAGAGAAGTCCATAATGTCGAACCAAATCTCATTGTCGTTACCTTGAATAATATAGGTTTCGTTGTCCCATGGGTTCTGCCAAGGAATTTCGTAGTTGTTACTTGCCTCTGTACCAGCTTTTACGCTTTCTACTACAGCAGGCTTCATCACATAAGCCACACCGTCAAGTGTTACGCCTGCACGTGTTCCCCAATAAGGAGAACCCGATCCGATACCACGGAGGAAAGCTCCGGCCTCCTTGTTGTACAGATAACAAGTATCACCTGCAACTAAATCTGAGCCCTTTACCTCTGGGAGAGCCCATTGTGCCGATGCACTCAATG
Organism: Bacteroidaceae bacterium; assembly: GCA_017557005.1. GTDB lineage: Bacteria > Bacteroidota > Bacteroidia > Bacteroidales > Bacteroidaceae > UBA1189. The sequence goes on from JAFZFZ010000066.1 coordinate 47,262, forward strand.
TAGAGAGTGCCAATGCACCAGCAAGAAGTAAATTCTTTTTCATGACAATAAATTTTAAATAAGTTATAATAATAAGTTTCTTTTGCAAAGAATGCTTGTTGCTACAAATATAAATACTATTTTCAAAAAAGTACACTTTAATCTTAAAAAAACACCCATTCACCTACAAAAAAGCAATATTGTCCTATCATTGTACAATTTTGTACTATATTTTACTAAAAATAATGCGGTAGCTTTGCATAAAACATGAGGATACACCCAAGCGTACAAGACACATACAATCGAAAACATATGAAAAGAAAAGCATTGACTACATGCCTTGGCCTGATGCTTGCATTAGGTAGCCAAGCACACGACTTGCCCCACCGCACCGACAACAGCCAAGTGGGCAGGGCACAGAGCACAGCAGCAGTAAAGCAACACAGCGGGGCAGCGCAGAGTCGCGAACGCATCAACATCAACCGCACTTGGAAATTCCAGCTGGGCGATATTGCTGGCGCCGAGCGGCCCGACTTCAACGACCATGAATGGACCTCCACCCATTTGCCCCATTCATTCTCTATCCCCTACTTCATGTGGGCCGATGTATATCACGGATATGGTTGGTACCGCAAAGTCATCCACATGGACAAGGAGTGGAGAGGCAAGCGCATAGGCATTGAGTTTGAAGGTTCGTTCATTGAAACCGAAGTGTATGTAAACGGACACAAGGTAGGCACTCATGTAGGAGGATACACGGGATTTTGGTTTGACCTGACCCCCTATATGCATAGTGGCGACAACCTATTGGCTGTTCGCGTCAACAACATTTGGAATCCGAGAGTTGCCCCACGTGCCGGCGACCATCAGTTTAGCGGAGGAATTTATCGCGACGTATGGCTCAACGTGACCTCCCCCATACGAGTGGCAGAGAACGGTACCTTCGTATACACTAAAAACGTGAGCAAGCAATCGGCCGACGTATACGTAGAGACAGAGCTGTGCAACGACCTGAAGAAGGAGCAACACATCGTACTCACCACCCAACTCATTGATGAAGAAGGCAACGAGATAGCCCACACATCAACACCCCTATGGGTAAAGAGCGGTGCATCTCAAATAGTACGCCAAGAGCTGAAAGACATCAAGGCACCCCATCTATGGAGTCCCGAGAGCCCCTATCGCTACAAGGCCATCACCAAGATAAGCATGAAGGGTAAAGAGATAGATACGTATACCACCCGTTTTGGCATACGCAAACTGGAGTGGACAGCCGACAAGGGTTTTTTCCTGAACGGCGAACATTACTATCTGCTGGGTGCCAACGTACATCAGGACCAAGCCGGCTGGGGTGATGCCGTCACCAACGGTGCCATGGCAAGAGATGTGCAGATGATGAAAGACTGCGGATTCAACTGCATACGCGGAAGCCACTACCCACACGACCCCGCCTTTGCCGAGGCGTGCGACTCTATAGGTATATTCCTATTCATGGAGAACGCCTTTTGGGGTATGGGCGGACATGCCGATGAGGGTGCCTGGGGCGAAGGTCCTTCGGCAAGTAGCTACCCTACGATAGAGGCCGACCAGCCCGATTTCGAGCAGAGCGTGCTTGCCCAACTGAAAGAGATGATCCGCATCCATCGCAACTCACCGTCCATCGCATGCTGGAGTCTTTCCAACGAACCCTTCTTCTGCAGCTGGCCCGTCGATGACAAGATGAGAGCATTGCTCAATCTGGAGACCGATAGCGCAAGAATTTGGGATCCGACACGAGAGGTTGCCGTCGGAGGAGCGCAACGAAAGGATATCGACAAATTAGGTAAGAATGCCATAGCCTTCTACAACGGAGATGGTGCAAGCCGTCAGGAAAACCGAGATCCCGGCGTACCAAACATGGTGTCGGAATATGGCTCAACCTTCCAAACAGGCGACCGTCCAGGACAGTTCGTACCCAGATGGGGCGACCTCTACGACGGATACGATCGTCCCGAGTGGCGAAGCGGACAAGTCCTTTGGTGTGGATTCGACCATGGCACTGTAGCTGGTTACGGACTCGCCAAAGATGGTATAATAGACTATTTCCGTATTCCCAAACGCCCCTACTATTGGTATGTAGAGGCATACAAGAAGGGAAATAAAAATCCTCAGCAGCCCGAATGGCCCACAGAGGGTATACCTGCCAAGCTTGGCATTACCGCCAGCCAAACCACCATACCCAGCTGCAACGGTACCGACGATGCACACCTCCTCGTACAAATACTGGATGCCAACGGCAAGCATATCAGTAACTCACAACCCGTAACCCTAACCATCATCAGCGGACCGGGAGAGTTCCCCACCGGACGCAGCATCACGTTCACTCCCCCCACAGCCAAGCACTACAAGGAGGTATCGCGTGATGAAGCCTGCGACATACGCATCATGGACGGTCAGGCCGCCATATCATTCCGTTCATACCATGCTGGCCACACCGTGACAGAAGCTACGAGCGAGGGGCTCGAACCTGCCCGCATCGAGTTGCACACCCTCGGCTCACCCGAATGGAGAGAAGGCATCGACCAACCCGTTCAAGACCGGCCCTATAAAAGATATAGCCGCGAAACATCGGCAAAGAAAGCTTCGGTGAAGACCTTGGCAGAGCAACGTCCCACATGGTCATCAAGCGCCATGAGTGGTTACGACAAGACCAAGGCCAACGATGGCGACGTATCATCCTCATGGAAGCCAGCCAACAACGACACCGAGCGTTGGTGGATGGTATCACTCGAGGCGCAATACACGATCAACAGCATAGAGCTCACCTTCCCCACCAACGGCATATACCAATACATTGTAGAGGTAGCACAGTCAAACGAGAACTGGGTGAAAGTGATTGATAAGACCGACTCAAACAGTACGGACAAGACCCATATTGCTGAAGGCGAATTTGGCAAAAACATCTCCTACGTCAGAGTAAGGTTTACCAGCAAGATGGCCGGACTTGCAGAAGTCAAAGTTGGTGGCAGCAATTGAACAAAACACGCCGAGAAGGGGTTATAAGCATATACACTTTACTCTAACAACAATATGTTTATAACCCTCTTATCCATCCTCATTATGTCAACAACTCGCATTACAACCTACACCTTACCTGTGCTCCCCTACCCCTCACACGCCCTAGAACCCGTCATTAGCAAAGCTACCCTTGAAAACCACCACGGCAAGCACTTTGCCGCCTACGTCAACAACCTCAACAAAATGATTCCGGGTAGCGAATACGAAGGTCTATTAGTAGAAGAGATCGTACAGCAAGCCGCCGATGGCCCCATCTACAACAATGCCGGACAGGTGATGAATCACAAACTCTATTTTGAGCAGTTTATCCCCACCGCGCAATACAAGGTACCAGGCCGACGCATCACCCATGCCATCAACTACCATTTTGGGGGTATGGAGGCCTTCAAAAAACAGATGAACGAAGCCGCCATGAGCATCTTTGGCAGCGGTTGGGTATGGCTTGCCATGGACACCGAAGGGCGCCTTGTCATCGTAAAAGAGAGCGGTGGAGGCAACCCATGGCGACGTGGCATGACACCCATCCTGGGCATTGACTGCTGGGAGCATAGCTGGTACCTCGACTATGCCTTCGACAAGAAAGTCCACTTTGACACGTTGTGGGAAATCATGAATTGGGACGTCATCGAGAGCCGATTACCGCTGTAACAAAGACTCTGATGCAAAAAGAGACGGACTCGAGTCCGTCTCTTAATATGTCATTTTTCTATTTAGTCGAAATACTCAGCCTCACTGAAGGGCACTGCCGCCATATCCTTGGGCGAGAGCACCATATCCTCTGCAGCTATAGGCCACTCGATACCAATCTCCTCATCAGAGAAAAGCACCGATGCTTCGGCCTGCGGAGCATACACATTATCCACCTTATAGGTAAACACCGCCTCGTCGCTCAGCACCAGAAATCCATGAGCAAATCCACGGGGAATGAAGAACTGCATCTTGTTCTCGTCACTGAGCTCGGCCATCACATACTTGCCGAATGTGGGCGACGACTTACGCATATCTACCGCCACATCGAGTACACGTCCCTTAATCACGCGCACCAGCTTAGCCTGGCTCCACTCACCTTTCTGATAGTGCAAGCCACGCAACACGCCGTATGACGACATCGACTCATTGTCCTGCACGAACTTCACCGGATACACATTGGCATCAAACTCCTCCTGCTTGAATGCCTCCATAAAATAACCGCGTGCATCACGAAACACACGGGGACGAATCAAGTATACGCCTTCAATAGCTGTAGATATATATTCCATTCTGATGTTATCTTAGAATCTGTGATTCTTATTTTTCAGTGCAAAAGTAGACAAAAAACTTTGCTCTGCAAACTGAATCGTCAATTTACTTCACCACACACCACCCATGTACATACGATATCGGAAAATGTACGATAGTGCACGCGCATCAGCGAGCCCTCATCCGTAGATACATAACACCGAACGTCAAGCACGCCCTGCTGATTCAGCCCATAAGGCGCTATACGAAACACCTCGCGAAACTCTGCCGCAACACTATTGTCAGCCACCTTGTATAGCGTCTCCTTGGCCGACCAGTTGATGAGCCAATACATCATACGCATCTCCTCATCGTGCTCATCGATATAGGCAGCCTCGTCAGGATGAGTAAAACGAGGAGCAATACGCCCCACCCTCGGTGCAATCTGCTCGATATCAACACCAATAGAGCAAGCACGATGATAAGCTATGGCCGCATACCCCTTCGTGTGCGATATGCTGATATGATAGCTACCATCCGCAAGATAGGGTCGCCCCGAAGGTTGGTAGAGCACCTCCTTATCAGCACCCAACAATTGCCCTATGAGCACACGCACAGCCAGCCACTCGGCTCGCCGTGCCTCATGACTCATGGTGGCCAACACTTCATCATAGCGCGTGGTATCCAGCATGGCATACAATGTCTCAGCGCTCTCCTCGATGCGCCAAATTGCGATGCCTCCACCCTCAAAGGTACTATGAGTACAAAGCGACATTTTCCTGCTTCTTATTAGAAAGGAGGCTGATCGGTTGCAGGAGCCGATGCTGTAGGCGAAGCCGGAGTTGCCGACGGAGCAGCTGCACCCTGCTGAGGAGTACGCGAAAGCATCTCCATATTGTTTACATAGATCTCCACGATGGTACGTGTCACCCCATTCTTATCGTCATACGTACGGCTACGGAGAGTACCCTCTACATATAGTTTGTCGCCCTTATGCACATATTTCTCTACGGTTTTAGCTATTCCGCCCCAAAACACGAGGTTATGCCACTCGGTACGATCGGGAACCTGTGTACCATTCTGCAACTGATAACCACGCTCTGTGGTTGCCAAGGTAAGGCTTGCGACAGCCTGTTCGCGATCATAGTAACGCACGTTAGGCTCACGACCCACGTTACCAATCAATATAACTTTATTTACTGACATGATTATATATTTTTTGTGATTATTCCGACTCCAAAGTTAGTCATTATTTTTCACTTCCCACGCATCATCGTCCAATTTTTTCCTCCAGATATTTCTCTATCAGTCGAGGCAGCGCATAGCGTCCTAACTCCTCAAGGGGCACCATCACAAAACCCTCAGGGCAAGGCAACGCACCCTCCACCTCAAACTCGTAGAATACAGTGTGTAGTACGCGGTGCGACAATACATGCTTTACCGTACCTGTAGCCCCCTTATACACCGCGCCGGGCAACATAGCATGCCAAGCCACAAATTCGGGCACACAAAACAACTCTTCAGCACCGATAGCCGAAGCGGTCTCTATCAGCGGTAGTTCATACAAGTTGAGCCAGATATCATTCGCTGTGCGCTTGTGTAACAGCATCTCCTCGCCATTGTGTATATATAAATAAGACATATAGCGCGGCATCACCTTCGTTTTATGCGATTTCATCGGCAATTCGCCCACTCTACCCGTAGCTAATGCCACACACTTGTGCGCCAGGGGGCATTCATCGCATTTGGGCGACTGAGGCGTGCACTGCAGAGCGCCAAACTCCATCACCGCCTGGTTATACTTTGCCGCCTGCGCCACCGGCAACAGCGCCTGCGCCACCTCCGTTATCTGCTGCTTGCCCCGCGCCGTATCAATGGGCGTATCGAGACCAAATAAGCGTGCCCACACACGGCACACATTGCCATCTACCGCCGCTTTGGGCACATCGAAAGCAAACGAAGCTATCGCTGCTGCCGTATAGTCGCCCACCCCTTTCAGGGCACGTATCTGCTCATAAGTACGGGGAAACTCCCCCAACGCCACTACCTGCTTGGCCGCAGCATGCAAGTTGCGAGCTCTGGAGTAGTAACCCAAGCCCTGCCACAGGCGCATCACCTCATCTTCGGGTGCAGCAGCCAGCTCCTCCACTGTAGGAAAATGCTCGATGAAACGGACAAAATAGTCGTATCCCTGAGCCACACGTGTCTGTTGTAGGATAACCTCTGATATCCATATATAATAAGGTACACGGGTAGCCCGCCACGGGAGATCGCGCTTATGCTTATCGTACCATTCGAAAAGAGGTCCGCAAATTTCGTCCATTTTATAATGCAAAGGTTTATTTATGCGACAAAATTAGGCAAAAAGCAGAGACATAACAAACAAAGTGAGCCATTTACGAAAAAAATAGGTGAATATATTTTTTTAGAAACGAGAAAAACTCTATATTTGCAACCCGAAATTAAAACGAATAAATTGTAAAACAATAAAATTAAGGAAAAATGACAAAATCTGAGGTTGTTAACGAGATTAGCAAGAAGACAGGTGTAGACAAGGCTGAAGCCTTGAAGTGTGTGGAAGCTTTCATGGAAGTAGTTAAGGAATCGTTGACTAACGAGGAAAACGTATATTTGCGTGGTTTCGGTAGCTTCATTTTGAAGAAAAGAGCTCAGAAGACAGCTCGCAACATCTCTAAGAACACTACAATCGTAGTTCCCGAGCACAACATCCCCGCATTCAAGCCTGCAAAGACATTTGCTGCTGACGTAAAGAAATAATTTGAGTATTAACCTATAAATTTTCCCGACTATGCCAAACGGAAAGAAGCATAAGCGTCATAAAATGGCGACTCATAAGCGTAAAAAAAGACTGAGAAAGAACAGACACAAGAGCAAGAAGTAAGCTCTGGCTGAACAATACAAGGAACAAACTTCAGAATATGCAATGCAATTTTGAGTTTGTTCTTTGTGCTTTTAGAGATGTATGTAATAGTAAAGTAAGTATTTACTAATCAGAACCCAAGAAAAGTGACTAGCGAATTATTTATCAATGTACAACCCGATGAGATCACCATCGCCCTTACCGAAGACAAGGTGCTGATGGAGTTTCAGCGCGAGAAGCGCGAAGCCTCGTTCTCAGTGGGCAACATGTACTTGGGACGGGTCAAGAAGATTATGCCCGGTCTCAATGCATGCTTTGTTGATGTAGGTTCCAGCAAGGAAGCTTTTCTTCACTATCAGGACTTGGGTAGCCACTACAACTGCTACCACAAGTATGTAAAACAGGTAATCAGCGACAAGAAAAAACTTGCCCCCTACTCTAAATCAACCGGCCAACCCGAGCTCCCCAAAGAGGGTAGCATATCCAACGTCTTGCAGACCGGCCAGGAGATTATGGTGCAAGTAGTCAAAGAGCCCATATCCACCAAGGGTCCCCGCCTCACTGCCGACCTCTCCTTTGCAGGCCGCTTCATCGTGCTGGTACCCTTCTCTGACAAGGTTTCCGTATCATCCAAGATCAAGTCGGGCGAAGAGCGTGCCCGTCTCAAGCAACTCATACAAAGCATCAAGCCCAAGAACTTCGGCGTCATCGTCAGAACAGTAGCCGAGGGCAAGCGCGTAGCTGAGCTCGATGCCGAACTGAAAGTACTTGTCAAGCAGTGGGAAGAAGCTATCGTCAAGGTACAAAAAGCCGACAAGCCACCCGTACTCATCTACGAGGAGAACAGCCGTGCCGTAGCCATGCTACGCGACCTCTTCAATCCCTCGTACGAAGCCATCTACGTCAACGACGACACCGTATACAACGAGATACGCAACTACGTGGCACTGATAGCCCCCGAAAAAGCACACATCGTGAAGCACTACACAGGTATGCTTCCCATGTTTGACAACTTTGGCATTACAAAGCAGATCAAGTCCTCGTTTGGCCGCATCGTACCCTATCGCGGTGGTGCCTACATGGTCATCGAGCACACCGAAGCACTGCACGTAGTGGACGTAAACAGTGGAAACCGCTCAAGAGGAAACACCAACCAGGAGGAGAACGCCATCGATGTAAACCTGGGCGCTGCCGACGAGCTCGCACGCCAACTACGCCTCAGAGATATGGGAGGCATCATCGTGGTCGACTTCATCGATATGGACACGGCCGAGAATCGTCAAAAGCTCTACGAGCGCATGTGTCAGAACATGCAGCGCGACCGCGCCAAGCACAACATACTCCCGCTGAGTAAGTTTGGCCTGATGCAGATCACTCGCCAGCGCGTGCGTCCTGCCATGGACGTAGCCGTCGAGGAGACCTGCCCCGTATGCTTCGGCAAGGGCACCATCAAGGCATCTATCCTCTTTACCGACACGCTGGAGAACAAGATTGATTACCTCGTAAACAAGTTGAAGATAAGCAGATTCAACCTACACATTCATCCCTACGTTGCCGCCTATGTCAACCAAGGAATCCTGTCCATGAAGATGCGTTGGAAGATGAAGTATGGCTTCGGCATCACCATCACCCCCAACCAAGACATGCCCATGCTCGCCTATAAGTTCTACGACAGCAAAGGCGAAGAAATTGACATGAAAGAGGAGATAGAGATGAAGTAATCACCCTACCCTAACACAAAAGAGGAGAGCCCAACGAGAGGGAACTCCTCTTTTTTATTATCGCAAGCGGATGATATCACCCGGGACGGGAGCAAATGTAGCAGGCTCAGCTTCATTCAAGCGATACAGACTACTCAGGCGTATGCCATACATCTGCGCTATCAGATACATGCTCTCACCCTCAGCCACCACATGGTGCATATTAGGCTTGCGTGCACGGCGATACTTACGGTGCAAGTACAAGATATCACCCTTCGCAGGCACATAATATCGGTGTTGGTCATTGTAGCGCATCAGCTTACGGCGCGGGATGCCAAACTCATCGGCAATGCCCTGCATCGTGTCGCCCTGGCGAGTCACTATATACACCAAGTCGTGCGCCAGCATAGGCTCGTGCGAACCGGTATAGTGCACCACCGTCTCCTTTGCAGCGCCAGAGGAAGCACGATCGTAGCGGTCGAGCCCATACGACTCAATGATACCAATCAGCTTCTCCGCATAGGTCGGACTCGTAGCGTATCCCGCACGCTTCAGCCCCTTTGCCCAGTTCACATAATCCGTATGGTCAAACTTGAAGAGAAATGCATATCTGCTACCCGTAGCCAAGAATATAGAGTGATCCTCGTACGAGTCACGCACGTTCTTGTACACGCGAAAACACTCTCCCGACTCATCATCGTCGTGATACGTGCGATCGCCATCCCAGCTATGGCACTTGATACCAAAGTGATTATTTGAGCGCTGCGCCAGTTCACTCTTACCCGCGCCCGACTCCAACAACGCTTGTGCCAGCGTGATACTTGCAGGGATATGATACTTCTGCATCTGTTCTATCGCGATATCCTTATATCTATCAATGTAGGCCACATAATCAGTGCTCTGTGCACTCAGCGAAGCCACCGCCATCACCAGTGCCACCACACCTACCATCAGTCGTTTTATCATAGCAATTAATCTATTTTGATATTATAACCATGCAAAATTACGAAAAACCTTCCGCTTCTGCAACAAGTTACCTTTTTCTTTTGTAACTTTGAACAGTTTAAGAACGAAGACGATAACGATGACAAAAAACAACCTAATGGCAAAACTTTTAATCTTTAACTCTTAATTTTTAACTTTCATCGTTCACCATTCACCATTCATCGTTCACCATTCAACATTCACCATTCATCGTTCAACATTCAACATTCACCATTCATCGTTCAACATTCATCATTCAACATTCATCATTCAACATTAGCCATGAAAACCCTCACCCACACCTTCCACTACGTACTATGCACCTACGCCGAGCTGTCAGCTACTGACCGCCAACTCATCGATGCCGCCAAATCCGCTACCCAGCGCAGCTATGCCCCCTACTCACACTTCCATGTGGGCGCTGCCGCCCTGCTTGCCGATGGCACCGTGGTCACGGGCACCAATCAAGAGAATGCCGCCTACCCCTCGGGGCTCTGTGCCGAGCGCACTACCCTCTTCTATGCAGGCTCCACACACCCCAACACGGCCGTGGTAGCCATTGCCATAGCCGCCTACACCGATGGTGCCTTCACCCCTACTCCCATCGCACCCTGCGGAGCCTGCCGCCAGGTGATGCTCGAGGTCGAGAATCGCCACCATCACCCCATACGCACCCTCCTCTATGGCACCGAAGGCATCTACATTATCGAGGGAGGCACCCGCGAACTCCTACCCTTAACATTTGATGCTTCATTCCTGGAGTGATTACGCCATAATAAAACGAAACGAGAGGAAATCCTGTACAAAAAATTTGTAGCAGATTGATAAGTAAATCCTGCTAATTGCTTACACGCCTAAGAAATCGGAAGTATAGACTTTTTCGTTCTCGAAACAAAGTGTCGCCACTTCCTTTCTTTCGCTTACTTCCTGCATTTTCCTAATCGCCCGTGGCTGCGTTCTTTCTGTTCGCCTTGGGGATTGGGTGGAGAGAGGGCAAGGATGAAGCTATAGAAGAGCGTTATGACTTCTCGTTTAGGGACTCATCGTACCGCTTAGCCGCTTCCTCCTCGGTTCTAATGACGCCATTTGGCCGGCCAAATTACCGAACAAATCAATGCCAAATTACTGAAAACAGTCGAAATAAATCCATTTTACCGAATGATTTTACGCCAAATTACCGAAAAAACTCAAGCCAAATTACCGAAAATTAGATTATTTGATCACCTTTAAGGAAGTTAATGCTTTTGATTTATGTATGGTCCGCCATCCAATTTGAAGGCCAAAATCTCTTTGTTTTATATTTTCTCTATAGGCAATTTATCATTTATTTGAATCCTTTTTGTATCTTTGCATTTGAAAAATCATCAAAATTTCAAAGGTGTGATGACGAATGAATATTCTATAGATGGTGCAACTCTTAGACAGCGCATAGAAGCGATGCCTGAAGATTGCATTTTGTTTCGCTCAGATTTCCCAGAATACCATACGGAATTTGTGGGGAGTGTTTTATCTGAGCTGACAACTGAAGGTATACTTGTTAAAATTGCACATGGGATATATACCAAACCGAGGAAAAGCAAATTCGGAGTTGTATTGCCATCGGTTGATAAAGTGGTACAGGCGATTGCTACTAGAGATAACGCAGAGGTGCTGCCATCAGGTATGACAGCTTTGAATGCATTAGGTTTATCGACACAAGTACCGATGAATTACACATACCTTACTACGGGAAGCGAGCGAACTGTAAACTTATCCAATAGGAAAGTAGTACTAAAACGAGGTGTCCCAAAGAACTTCTGTTATGGAACTCGCCTCATTTCTCTACTTGTTCAAGCACTCAAGGCTCTGAAAAAAGAAAATGTAGGAGAAAGTGAATTAAAAGTCATCCGACAATTGGTGTCAAAAGAAACAGATAAAGAGGCTCTTGTTAAAGATGTAGATATGATGCCTGCGTGGATGAAACGAATAATAAAACCAATGCTAACCGCTTAAAATAGATTTAGATTATGGGAAAACTGTGGTTAAACAATGAGATAGTGGACCGTTTGGCTATGTTGCAGCAAACGGAGGTTGGACACCCTGGTGTTAATCAGGTAGCCATAGAAAAGGACTGGTGGGTAACAGTTACGCTGAAGGCATTATTTCAAACAGATTGCCGTGATTCTTTAATCTTCAAAGGCGGAACATCGTTGTCAAAAGGTTTTAATATCATAGAGCGTTTCTCTGAAGATATTGACTTGGCAATCAGTCATTCATTCTTTGGTATTGAGAAGACAGGTAAAAGTCAGCGTGAGAAATTACGCAAAATGTCACGAGCGTATATCCATGAAACCCTTTCTGCTCAATTAGATACCAACCTGAAAGAAATGGGAGTTTCTGGTTACACTATAGAGAATGTATCTCAAGTACAAGATAAAGATGGAGAATTGCGACCGATAGATTCAGATAAGGACCCTACGATAATTCTATTACACTATCCGTCCATCCTAGAGGATACGATTAATTATATTCCTCCACGTGTAAAGATTGAGATTAGTTGTCTTTCAATGGATGAACCAACGGAATTACGCCCAATTCGCTCTCTAATTGGTGAAAGTTTTGATGAAGAAGATACCGATGCCGATAGTTTAGTCAGAACAGTTGTTCCTACTCGCACATTCCTTGAAAAACTATTTCTTTTGGCAGAAGAGTTCCAAAAGGAAAAGCCGAGAAGTGTACGAATGTCTCGACATCTGTATGATTTAGCAAAACTAATGGACACGGAATTTGGAGAAGAAGCCTTATCGAATCGAGAACTATATGATGCCATTGTTGAGCATCGTAAGGC
>JAFZFZ010000067.1 GCA_017557005.1 Bacteroidaceae bacterium
GGCCATGTAGGAGTAGGCACACACGGCGATGGCTCCCATGAGGTTGGGGGCGAGCTTCGACGACAGGAAGATGGCTGTGGGACCATCGGCACCACCGATGATGGCGATACCTGCTGCTTGGTCGGGCTCGAAGCCGAGTAACAAGGCAATGATGTAGGCGGCAAAGATACCAAACTGTGCGGCTGCACCCACGAGCATCATCTTAGGATTGGCGATGAGCGGACCAAAGTCGGTCATGGCACCAATGCCGAGGAAGATGAGGGGCGGGTACCAACCGGTCTTAACACCCTGGTAGAGGATGTTGAGCACCGAACCCTCTTCGTAGAGACCGATCTCAAGACCTGCATCTGCCTTGAAGGGGATGTTACCCAAGATAATACCAAAGCCTATGGGCACGAGCAGCAGGGGCTCCCAGCCCTTCTTGATGGCGAGTGTGATGAAGAGGCATCCTACCGCAATCATCACGATATGGCCAACCGTAGCATTGGCAAAACCGGTGTATTGCCAGAAGTCTACGAGGTTGTTTCCGATAAAATTTAAAAAATCATTCATGATTTATGATTTAAGATTTATGATTTGCTTCCAGAATTTTTTTGATTTATTATTTATGATTTGCTTCCAGATGGGTTGCTTTTAGATTTATGATTTATTTGCCTTTTGCTTTGTCGTAAGAATTATTGAAACGATGATTTTGCGTAACTCTTCGCAATCATTAGCCATTGACTGATACTCTTGTTGGTTTATGTACTCTGTTTGATGGAGTAACATTAACCAATATAGGGTTTCATTGCTTTCTTTTTGTGCAATAGCTAATTTGTGAATAAAATCAGCTGATGACTCAGCAGAAAGTGCTTCGCTAATATTTGCGCCAATTGAAGTTCCGCAACGCAACAACTGCTTGCTCATCGTACGTTCTCCTTTTTGTTCGCTAAGGTACTTGTATAGATTGACTATGCGTATGGCGTAGTCAAGACCTTTGGTGAATGTAGGATTGTTTGTCATACGTTTACAAGCGTTGTGGTAAATAAATCATAAATTATAAATCATAAATCAAAATCATCCTAGCGTAATGATATCTGTACCCTCGGCGATTGACTGACCCTTCTCTACGTTGATAGATACTACGGTACCCTCGCGGTCGGCGTTGATGTTGTTCTCCATCTTCATAGCCTCGAGGATGGCGATGGTCTGACCCTTGCTTACTGCGTCGCCTACCTTTACCTTGATGTCGAGGATGACACCGGGCAGGGGAGCCTTGATGCCTGCGCCACCAGCTGCGGGAGCAGCCTTAGGAGCGGGAGCAGCCGCGGGTGCTGCTGCAGGTGCAGCGGCAGGACGTGCTACGGGTTTGCTTACTGCAGGCTTGGCCGGACGGTCGAGCTCTACTTGGTATGACTTACCATTGACGGTAACATTGGCTTTGTTACCTTCGAGTTCTTCTACGGCTACATTGTATTCGTTGCCGTTAATCTTGTATTTATATTCTTTCATGTCGTTAATTTTTGAATTTTGATTTATGATTTATGATTTGCTTGCCTCGTGATGTCTAAAAATGTGACTGACGATGGGAGAAAATAAATCAGAAATCATAAATCAGAAATAATACTTAGTTATTAGCGTGTGTACGTGTCAGCATGCGCCAGCTTGATTCGCCACCATTGATGGTGAGGATATCGCTCTCCTCATCGTGTACGTTGCCGAAGTGCTCGTGCAAGGCCATGCAGATGGCTGCCATCTCTTCGTCGGCTTTGCCACCCTTGGCTGCGGGTGCGGCGGGAGCAGGAGCTGCCTTAGGAGCGGGAGCCTTCTTGTTGCTTGAGATGGTGCTTGCAAAGATCTTGCCGATGATGGCGAAGAGCCACCACAGGATAGCGAGGGCACCGAACACAACGGCCATACACATCACGGTCATACCGAGACCGAGGCTGTCCATACGCTTGAACTTGGCCACCTTGCCTTCGCCCTGCTCTACGATATTGGTAGCTGCGGGGGTTACGTTGTCGGCGGTCACGATGCGCCATTCGCCTACGCCATCCTTAGCGCGAGCCCATGACTGGTTTTCGCCGAGAGCGGGCACGGTAACTGAGTCGAGTAGGGTGGTGCCGTTGGCATCGTACAGAGCGATCCAGTTTTCGGTGCTGTCATTCAATGTAAAGTTGGTGTGGAAGATACCGCGCTTGGGAAGCTCGTCGGCGAAGAAGAGCATCTTCTGCTTACCCTCGATATGGGTAGCCACGCTTCCTGAAGGTATCTGATACATCATCTTGATGCGCTCGGGGGCACTGAGCTCCTTGTTCAGCACGGCGCGATTGGTCGTGAGGAAACAGTTGCGTGCGTTCGCCGGGGCAAAGGCATCATTGTGAAATTCTATCCATGCCGAACGGCAGCCATACTCATCGACGATGCTGGCTGTGTTGGTCACGAGAATCTCGTTGAACTTGAGGTTCTTGGCACCTTGGGCAAAGCCTGCGGTGGTGGCCAAGACCATCATTAATGTTATAAATGTCTTTCTCATTGTTTATTCTTTTTAAGGGAGTAAAAGGGAGTTATAGGGAGATATTACTTCGCTTTCGCTTCGTTGGGAAGATAAAGGCCAATAGTCTTTCTGGGCGTGTCATCCTGAGTGGAACGAAGGATCTCTCATCGTATTGCGCGAGATGCTTCACGATGTTCAGCATGACAATACTATCGGCATTTATCTCCATTATCTCCTTTTTACTCCATTTATCTCCTTTATATATTACAAAGGTATATTGCCATGCTTCTTCTTCGGGTTCTCGAGCTTCTTGGTCTGCAACTCGGCCAATGCACGGATGATGCGGAAGCGGGTGTTGCGAGGCTCGATAACGTCGTCGATGTAGCCATACTTAGCTGCATTGTAGGGGTTGGCGAAGAGCTTGGTGTACTCGGCCTCCTTCTCGGCGATGAATGCCTTGGGATCTTCCTGCTCCTTAGCCTCCTTAGCGTAGAGTACAGCAGCAGCACCACTTGCACCCATCACGGCAATCTCAGCTGAGGGCCATGCATAGTTCATGTCGCCACGGAGCTGCTTACAGCTCATTACGATGTGGCTACCACCGTATGACTTACGCAAGGTAACGGTTACCTTAGGTACGGTAGCTTCGCCGAAGGCGTAGAGCAACTTAGCACCGTGGAGGATAACGGCATTGTACTCCTGGCCTGTGCCGGGGAGGAAGCCGGGAACGTCAACAAGTGTTACCAAGGGGATGTTGAAGGCGTCGCAGAAGCGTACGAAACGAGCAGCCTTGCGTGAAGCGTTGCAATCGAGCACGCCGGCAAATGCCATGGGCTGGTTAGCTACGATACCTACTGACTCGCCATTGAAGCGTGCGAAACCTACGATGATGTTCTTTGCATAGTCTTTCTGTACCTCGAGGAACTCACCATTGTCGACGATAGCGCCGATAACCTCATACATGTTGTATGCCTTGTTGGGGTTGTCGGGGATGATCTCGTTGAGGAGGTCTTCCTTGCGGTCGATGGGGTCGGTGCAAACGCGGCGGGGAGCCTGCTCCATATTGTTCTGAGGCATGTATGAGAGGAGCTTGCGGATCATTGCCAAAGCCTCTTCCTCGGTCTGAGCGGTGAAGTGGGTAACACCTGACTTTGATGAGTGTACTGATGCACCACCGAGCTGCTCCTGGGTAACGTCTTCACCGAGCACGGTCTTAACAACGGCGGGACCAGTGAGGAACATGTATGAGGTGCCTTCCATCATCAAGGTGAAGTCGGTGAGGGCAGGTGAATATACGGCGCCACCTGCGCAGGGACCGAAGATACCTGAAATCTGGGGAATCACACCAGAAGCCATGATGTTGCGCTGGAAGATCTCTGAGTAGCCAGCGAGCGCGTTGATACCCTCCTGGATACGTGCACCACCCGAGTCGTTGATGCCGATGACGGGAGCACCCATCTTCATGGCAGCATCCATAATCTTGCAGATCTTCATCGCCATGGTCTCTGAGAGTGAACCAGCGTTTACGGTGAAGTCCTGTGCAAATACGTATACCAAGCGGCCGTCGATGGTACCATAACCGGTTACTACGCCATCACCGAGCGCCTGCTTCTTCTCCATGCCGAAGTTGTGGCAACGGTGGGTGACAAACATGTCCATCTCTTCGAATGAACCCTTGTCGAGCAACATGTCGATGCGCTCACGTGCGGTATACTTACCCTTCTCATGCTGCTTTTCAATGGCCTTAACACCACCACCCAGACGGGCTTTCTCGCGCAGCTCTACGAGTTCTCTGATTTTATCTAATTGTGACATAAGATGATTTATGATTTTGGATTTATGATTTATGATTTATAATTGCTCGTCTCGCGGATTTCTTATTTTCGTACCAACGATGAGGGGAATAAATCAAAAATCATAAATCATAAATAATTAAGGTTTTTCGCAAAGTTCAGTTAATACTCCTTGAGTTGATTTCGGGTGGAGGAATGCGATGTTCAGACCTTCAGCGCCTTTGCGGGGAGCTTTGTCGATGAGGCGGATGCCTGCAGCATCACACTCGGCAAGTGCTTCAGCAACGCCATCTTCTACGGCGAATGCTACGTGGTGTACGCCAGCGCCCTTGTTTTCGATAAACTTAGCGATGGTGCTCTCCTCTGATGTGGGCTCGAGAAGTTCGATCTTGGTTTCGCCTACCATGAGGAATGCTGTGCGCACTTTCTGGTCTTCTACTGTTTCGATGTTGTAGCACTTCAGACCCAATACGTTCTCGTAGTAGGGGAGTGCCTCCTCGATGCTCTTAACGGCAATGCCGAGGTGTTCGATCTTTGAGATTTTCATGTTGTGTATAATTTATTAAAATTGTTATTTAGAGATTGCATTATTCGGCCCCAAAGGTACAATATTATTTTTGATTTACATCCTTTATAGGGGATTTAATTTGTGCGAATGGAGAAGAATTATCAATAATATTTATAAAAATAAAAGGAGCATCCGTTTGGATGCTCCTTGAATGATTTTAGTTGATTGGATTAGAACAACTTGTTGGGGTATTCGCCAGCATCAACAAGTGACTGGATTTTTTCAACTGTACCAGGACGGTCAGCTGCGTAGGTTACACCAAACCACTTAGCGGTAGTGTCGAGCACTTCGCAAGTGGCTTTACCACCGTTGATGAGGGTGTCTACTACGAGGGGGATGAAGAACTCTGCCTTGGGCTTGTCGATGTTCTCCTTCAAGAAGTCTACGAACTGTGCCTCAGAGTAATTGAAATAGTCGGGTGTGAAGCCCCAGAAGTTCATTGATACGGGAGTCTCCTCGCCTACGGGCTGCCACTCGCCATTCTCATCCTTGTATGAGATAACGCCATCAACGCGCATAATCTCGGTGCGCTCTACAACATCGGTGAGCATACCAGCCTCGTTCTTAGCGCATACGCCACGAGCTACGGTACCATTCTCACTGAGGGTGTTGCATACACGGAAACCTACCATGCTGTACTTGCCTTCGCTGCCCTCGGGAAGCTCGCTGAGCCACTTGCCCATTACAGCAAATGCATCACGGCCGTAGAAGTCATCAGCATTGATAACTGCAAAAGGCTCGTTGATAACGCTCTTACCCATGAGTACGGCGTGGTTGGTACCCCAAGGCTTAGTGCGCTCTTCGGGACAAGTGAAGCCTTCGGGAAGGTCGGTGATAGCCTGGAATACGAGCTCAGTGGGGATGTGGCCCTCATACTTGCTCAATACCTTGTCACGGAAGTCCTGCTCGAAATCCTTACGGATAACGAATACGATCTTACCGAATCCGCCACGGATAGCATCGAAGATAGAATAGTCCATGATGGTTTCGCCGTTAGGACCCAGTCCATCGAGCTGTTTCAAACCACCGTAACGGCTGCCCATACCGGCTGCCAAAACAAATAATGTCGGTTTCATACGTTGTGAATTAGAGTTGTTTTATAAGTTGGTTTATGTAATATGGTACAAACTTACAACATTTTCTTGACTTATTGACGTTTTCGGTGAAAAAACTTTGTTTTTGGCATTCAAGCCGGAATTGTTGGTGTTATTCCAAGAGAAAACGATCTCTGTTCTCGGTGCCTAATGTCTCTTTGCAACCAGCCATATCGTAGTAGGGGATCATGCGTCCGATGACTGTGAGTCTGCGGTGCAAGTTGTGTGGGTTTTCGTAGAGGTTCACATCGTCACGGAGGTATCCTTTGGGGAGTTCGACTACGATAATTTTACGATTGTTGCGTTCTCCAATGCTGTCTGCCAATACAATGTTGTTCTTTGCTTTTGATGTAAGCTCGGTTGAAACTGAGTCCAGGTAGGTTACCGAATTGTTGCTTCGGGCATATCCAATGATATATCCGCGTATCCATGCTTGGTTGTACTCGTCTTCGCTTTGCAGACGAATGCCTTCAGCAATGCTCAATGGATATTCCTTAGAGTTTTCAGGAATCGTATCCTGTATAATCTCTTCGTTCTCCTCGTTTTCGTCTTTGTTATCGTTATCGTTTTCGTTGTCTTCGTCTTCGTCTTCGTCTTCGTTATCGTCTCCGTTATCATTATCGTATTCAAACGAATAGTCGCTGATACCTTTCATGCCCACCACTGAATAGTATAGGGTAAGGTTGCCCTGTACTCGAAGTTTTTTGTGGTAGTTCTCCGGATTGTCGTACAGATTCAGGTCGTCGCGTTCTGCCGTGTTGTTAGGCAACTCTATCGGGAGACAATACTGGTAATCGTCATTGTTGCCGGTGGGGAAGGTGTCGGCCAATAGGATGTTTGACGCGATGGTGGCTTGAGGGGTAAAGTTGCAACCGCTCTTTATAGAGCCTTTGACGCTTCCTACGATGTAGCCCTCGATCCATACATCGCTGCCTCTCGCTAATGATTGTGCTTCGGCTATGGAGTAGGGCGACTGGAAGGTTCCCTCATGGGTGATAAGTACCGTATCTTTTGCTTGGGGAGTGTCTTCTTCTCGGTTCTCTTCCTCCTCAATGATGATAGGGCCAGTGCATGCGTACAGCCATGTTGTGGCAAGCAGGAGTAATATATGGATAAGTCGTTTCATACGATTGCGAAGTAACGACTAATTTGCGGAAAAAGCAAATTTGCTGCAATGTTTTACATTTGATGGCTGAAATATGTCTTCTTTATTGTTATTTTGACTTGACAAACTTACGATGTGACGTTGATGCTACGCGCGAACCTTTATTATATATAGATGGCAAATGGAAATAATCTATTGATAAAAATCGATTGTTAAGAAAATAAATTATATATTTGCATCGGAAAATTGATTTTGTGTAACACTATAATCTAACAAAAAATGATTAACTACAAAGAATTGGGCCTTGTAAACACCAAGGAAATGTTTGCAAAGGCAATGGAAGGCGGCTACGCTATCCCCGCTTTCAACTTCAACAACATGGAGCAGCTCCAGGCTATCGTTCAGGCTGCTGTTGAGACAAAGTCTCCGGTTATCCTCCAGGTGTCTAAGGGTGCTCGTGCATATGCTAACCAGACTCTTCTCCGCTACATGGCTGAGGGTGCTGTAGAGTATGCAAAGGAACTCGGTTGCGAAAAGCCCGAAATCGTTCTTCACCTCGACCACGGTGATAGCTTCGAGACATGTAAGTCTTGCATCGACATGGGCTTCTCTTCAGTGATGATCGACGGTTCACACCTCCCCTACGAGGAGAAC
>JAFZFZ010000068.1 GCA_017557005.1 Bacteroidaceae bacterium
AAGACTGGCCGCAAGGTAATATCGCCGCTATCAGCAAAGAAATTCTTCGGAGCACAACAATCCTCCGATTTTCTTGAGAGCGACACGAATAACAAAGGCGAATGATTCCCAGAACATATCCTTAGAAATGAAACTGTAAGTGCTTAATTGTATGAAACTAGTCAAGTTTGTTATTCTTAGTCTGCTGTGCTGCGCGCAAGCAGTAGCGCAAACCAAAGCAGAAAGCCTCTACACCTTTGACGAGAAGGGGGAGATAGTTGTAAATGAAAAGTTTATCGAACGAAACGTCGAGTTCAATGACCAAAGCGTAAAGCCATATGAGTTGGTAGGCATTACGACCTTTGAGGTACACTCAGAAAAGTACGAGTTGCATGTTTTGTGCTATAAAGGTTGGAAAGATGAGGCTGGCGACTTCTACGTCATTAGGCTCTATCATGATGGCGAGCAGATTTTAGAGTTTGCCGATGATGGGTCTTGGATAAGTGATCCCTTGTTTAAGGAGGGACAAACGTGGTTGCGTGATCCTGCAAGGAGCATAGGTAGTGGTGGACGTCCGTTTAGCCATATTATGAATTTGATTGGCAAGCACGCAACTTTTAAGGGGCATTGCTTGGTATATCCGTTGGCAAACGATGCAGCTGCCCTCTTGTTTGAGGGTTTTCCATATGGTACTGGAGAAACTTTGACTACCATCATTGCTATTAAAGGTGGGAAGGCAAAGGTCGTGTATAATAAATGTTGGTTTGTGACGAGTATTTATGCGAATGAAAATAAGTTTGAGCTTTACCTTGGGGATGACCACACTACGCCACAGTACGAGGCAGTAGTAAGCACCACTTCAGACGGAACAATGGAGTATAAGCAGTACAAGGGATTGAAGAAGGAGGAACCTGTGCGATAATATGCCGACGCGGTATGAAAGCGTCGGTTGCGACGACTGCCGGTTTATCGGCATAAAGGAGTTAGCCTCAAGAGGCTGTCGAAGAACTGGTGCTCAATATGCTTGCCGAGTTCTCCACCACAAGCATCACTAAGGCCAAAGACCCGCAAAACCTAGAGGAAAACAAGTTGTGCGCTGCCGAAGGCGGTGAAGTAGCACGTGTGGCACGTGAGCAACTGGAGTCGAAGACAGGTTGCAAGGTAATATCGCCGCTATCAGCAAAGGAATTCTTCGGAGAAAACAATCTCCCGAACTGCTTGAGAACGATACTGAATAAACACACATAACCACAATGAAACCAACCAAACTATTCTTTGCCCTTGCCGTGGCGGTAGATGGTAGAGTGAAAATGACGAACAGATTTGCCTTGGCAACAACCTAAAGGTTTGTGACAATTTGTATTTTATAAGAAAATGTAGTATCTTCGCCGTGTAAAACGAAACAAATACTTTTTAGGATGGTTTGAAATCATGTACTACAACTTATGAATAATGATTCACAGGTGAACTTGAAGACCATCTATGCGGCTATTCGCGAAGAAGGTTTTTCTGAAAGAACAATCAATATTATTAACGATTATACATACCAGATACTCAATGGAAAGACAAACCTTACTCAATTCACTCAGGCAGAGCATGCAGGCCTCTGCCGTGCAGGTGAGATGCTCATTGGGGCGTACATCGTATGCAACTACGCGCAAGCAAGCCTTGCAGCAGGTGCAGATGCTGGAGCAAGCCAAGCAGGCCCAGCGAATTGGGAAATAGACGAAGAACAGGAAAATCTGGTACAGCAATGGGCCGAAGCTAAGCAAATATGGTATCCCAATGCTGAGGCTGATATCGAATCAGAATATGGTTCGATGATTGCCCAAGGAGCCGAGGCAAAAGTGTACTATAAGGATGGAGATACATCGGTGGTCAAAGTGCGCACCTCCATCTATGCTACGCTAAGTAGGGCTCTGGAGTCAATCGTACTACACAATACTCTCTTTCATGAGACGCCAATGAATGTGATTGGCTTCACACGCGATGCAGATGGTCTCTTCCGATCAATCTCGACACAGCCTTATATTGGCTGTAAACGATTGGCAACAAAAGAGGAGATAGACCAAATGGTAGCTGAGAAAGGATTCAAGGACAACCTTGATGGACGGGGAGTGAACTACATCGGCGAACGGCTCCATTTAGAAGACATGCATCCTGCTAATGTTTTTGTTGACATGATATCTAATACTCCCGTATGTATTGACTGCATCGTGAAGTTCATTAGGAGATAGCAGGATTCCAATATTTTGCCATCAATAAAGTTCGCGCAATGTGACAACTTGGAAAAGTTGTGAACATCACGCATCCCGACAATTTTTGAACAAAGGTTAAGCCAAGGAAGTGTACTTTTTGTATACGATATGTGTATAAGTTTGTGTATATAAAAGGGGATATATATAGCAGTTTATCCCAAGGCCTCTTTTATCGTCAGACCATAACAGTTGTAACCACTTTTGGGGGTCACGTAAATGTCACGGTAGTGTCACGCAAATGTCACGATGTTTCTTTGCTGGCCTAATATGATTAGTGTTCCTTTGCTCCACATTTTTGAATAGACAATTAAATAAAGGAGCAAAACAATGAAACAAAGAGTAAGAGTATTGGTCATGATGTCACTGCTATGGATAGCACCATTAGCAACAATGTATGCACAATCGGACAATCGGACAATGATTTATGGTAATGTGAAAGACCTTGCGACGCGACGCGTCATTGAGGGAGTTACCATTGATGTCATGAGACTTGATAGCACAATCATTGCACAAGGTACGACACGTCCGGAAGGTGGGATGGCACGCACTAACAATCAGCTGGTAAATACATTTATAAGAGTAGGACAGAGGATAAGGAACGAGCGAGTACTACTGCGCTGTACCCATCCCGAATATGCCACGCTGTATCATGAACTGAAGTTAGTGGGACAGCGAGAATATCTCTTCCACTTTGGAGACATCCTGCTCCGCCGCGATAACTACCAACTTGACGAGGTTACCATAGAGGCCACGAAGATACGCATGGTAGCAGGTAAAGATACGATTGTGTTCAACGCCTCGGAGTTTCAATTGGCACAGGGCAGCATGCTCGATGGACTTATCCGTCTGTTGCCTGGTGTGCAACTTGATGGTAGCCGCATCATGGTGAACGGCCGCTTTGTGAGCAGTCTTCTGGTGAATGGTGAAGATTTCTTCAAGGAAGACCCGAGTGTGGCACTACAGAACCTGCCTGCCTATATGGTGAATAAGGTAAAGGTCTATGAACGTACACCCGAGCACAGTTATATCACTGGTATCGATTCGTTGAAGGAGTATCCTTTGGTGATGGATGTGAACCTCAAGCGCGAATACTCTGTTGGTTGGATTGCCAATGCCGAGGCTGCCTATGGCACGAGTGACCGCTATCTTGGGCGTGTGTTCGGCTTGCGCTTCTCCGATGTGTCGCGCCTTGCGTTGTTTGGAAACTTCAACAATACGAATGACACACGCGCTCCTGGCACTTCGGGTAACTGGAACCCCGAATGGCAAGCATCGGGACTGACCAACATGCAATATGGTGGAGCCGAACTGTTGCTTAAAGACCTTGACGAGAAATGGAAACTGACCAGCAATGTGAAACTGATACGCGAAGACATTGACAATTCAAACATCAGTTCGGGCAACTACT
Organism: Bacteroidaceae bacterium; assembly: GCA_017557005.1. Taxonomy (GTDB): domain Bacteria; phylum Bacteroidota; class Bacteroidia; order Bacteroidales; family Bacteroidaceae; genus UBA1189. The sequence continues at coordinate 3,646 of JAFZFZ010000068.1, forward strand.
TCTTGGACTCAAATAACGCCTATTGGCGCAATAAAAATCAAAGCCGAACCGACCGCCTCAAAGTCATCAGTAACCACAACCTCCAACTAAGACAAAAGGAGTGGTATGCTACCATCAATCCATCCATGGAGTACACCACCAGCAACAATCAGACGGAAGCACTTGGTGCACAATTTACGACCAATCCGATGGATAGTTACCGTGGTGCTGTCATCGATAGTCTATTCGCTGGTATAGGCAGTTCACGGTTGGAAGAATCATTGATATACCGCGGAACAAGTGCCAGCGAAGGGTGGAACAAGACTCTATCGGCTACAATCAACGCCAATGCCGTGATAGAGATTCCCCATACCCCCGACTATATCAATGTCACTCTCAACAGTAGAGTGAATAAAGCCAATGGTGAACAATTCGGTTACAATGACCTGCAATATAGTCCCAACGCAACAAGTAACAACATCTATCAAAACCGATACGCCACCTCACCGTCGCTAAACTACTCATATGGTATGGCAGTAGCCTATAACTATAGAAGTGGCAAGAAGAATCCTCTTAGACTAACTCCAAAGTATAGTTACGACAGGCATTATTCTTCGGGCAACTATAGGCAATATAGACTCGACCGTTTTGCGGAGTGGAGCGATGGTAGCCATGCCCTTGGCGTACTACCCTCAACAAACGACTCGTTGCAGCAGTGTCTCGACCGTCAAAACAGTTACTACTCCATTGCCAGCAGCGATATACACAAGGGCGAAGTGGCGATAAACAAGTTCTTTACTCTTTGGGGCGGACAACGCTATTTCGACTTCAAGCCTTCTGTGCGTATACAGACCGACCGCCTCGACTACTCACGCGGCGACTTAGACACCACCACATGTCGCCGCACCATCGTATTTGAACCTTACCTGTCTTTCGGGTTCGACGATTTCAGTCTCTCATATCGTATGAACTACAGCGAACCCTCATTGGTGCGTATGCTCGATGTGGTGGATGATAGCAACCCTCTTGTTATCCGCTACGGCAATCCTAACCTGAAGCAGACACGCCGACACGGTGTAGATTTCAGCCGTAATTGGAACAAGAGAGAGATTTCACGCAGTATGCGAGTTACGGCACACTACAATCTCATTGAGAATGCCGTGGCCGAAGCCATGGTGTATGACCCGCAGACAGGCATACGCACCTATCGCCCCGAGAACATCAACGGCAACTGGGATGCAGGAGCAGCATTCCACTTTACCCAAGCACTCGACGACAAGCAGCGCCTGTTCATCACCACCAACACTGATGCCTCGTTTGTCAATAGCGTAGACTACCTGTCACTGGCAGGAGCCATCGCCAGCACACGCAGTGAGGTGCACAACCTTGCTCTCAGTGAAAACCTTTCGCTCAACTACAAGTGGAAGAGCCACAGTGTAGGCTTCCGTGGTGATGCACGCTGGACACACGCCACAAGTCCGCGCACCGACTTCACAACAATCAATGTGGCCGACTTCAACTATGGCCTCAATGCCCAACTCACCTTGCCGTGGCACTGCTCATTGAGCACCGACCTCACCATGTATAGCCGTCGTGGTTACGAAGACCACACAATGAATACCAACGATCTCGTGTGGAATGCTCGTCTCACCAACGCCTCGCTCCTGCACGGTAACCTCATCTTCATGCTCGATGGTTTCGATATCCTTGGCCAATTATCCACCGTGCGCCGCACACTCAACGCCCAAGGACGCACCGAGATCTGGTATAATACCGTACCGCGCTATGCCATGTTACATGTTGTGTACCGCTTGAACCGTGAACCGAAGAAGAAATGACGAGAAACACCTTATCGCATCAAAAAAATCCCATTTCACCGAGTTTTTTGCCTGTAGCATAGTAGCCGTGTCACGCTCCTGTTGGTAGATGTCACGCATTTGTCACGCTCCCGTCACCTACATTTCACGGTTCCTGTTGGGATGGAATAAGGATTTTTTCTAAATTTGCGACAATAAACCATACAACACATTATGAAACCACTTTTCTATACATTACTTTCAGTGTTCATACTCTCAATCATAGCGTGTGACCGCACGGAGAAAACGAACGAAAGTCCTCAAGGGAACTCTCCCCAAGAGGAATATTATGTGGCATACGAATACATGCGGAAAGGTACCGAACTCGACAAAGAGAAGTTCCAAGAACAGCGCATGGCTATGTTTGATAAGGCCACCTATCACCTTGCCCAAGTGGTGGTGAGCAATGAAACAAACGATACCTTGCGTGCTAATGCACTACTGCAACTCCGTTGGATAGATACTCATGTGCGTCGCAACTATGCCCAGTCTCTGCAATACCTCAATGCGGTCTCTCGTTACATTCCAGCCGATGATGCGTATTATCCCAATCTTCTTGCCTACAAGGCTGATGACCTTTGGCATTTCGGGGCACAAGACTCGGCTATACATTATGCAAACAAGGCATTGTCATTACCCCATAAAGAAAATGGAGAAGTCGACTACATAAGCCATTATGTGTTATGGCAGATTTATGAGCAACGCAACATGAACGACTCTGCCAATCATCATAAGCAGCAACACTTCATTGCCCGTGATTCCAAGTCCTTTGAACCGATGACATTGGACGAACTCAAGAAAGGTCTACAAGAACAGATCATCACTCCCGAGGCACAGAGGGTGAAGGTCACCGATGTTCTTACCACCCAATCACAGCAGCAAGAAGATGAGTTCGCTCCATCACGTAAGCATCGCAACTTCTTTGTTGTTGGCTCACTAGTGCTTCTTCTTGCTTGCTTCGTTGCCTATCGTTTGCACAAGCAATATCGTCGCAAGCACCTTACCCGTGAGATGCCACGCCCATTGTCCGAGGCCCAGGATACCGATGTCATAGGGGACGAACAAAATGACTCTTTCACTTTGCCCGAAGCACTGATTCTGCGTCGCAGCCTCGATGATGGCCGCCGTGCTTTCGAGAACACAGACAGTTTCACTGACCTTAACTCCATGCAGATAAAAGAAAAGGAACTCTACGACATGGCCTACGAGGCTACACGCGATGTTGAAAGTGCATTGTTCACCTCCTTCAAAGATGCCTGCAACACACTTCACGAGGATTTGGAACTCAATGACCAGGAACTCATTTGTTGTTTCTGCTCATACCTCGGCTACACCAACAATGTCATAGCATATATCGGCCATACTACACCCACCACTATCCGTAAGCGCAAGGAACGCATTCGCAAGAAACTCCCTGCCGACTTCTGTGAAATTATATTTGGTAGTAATATTGGGAATAAGTGATGCCCCCCCCATTTCATCGTCTAAATCCATATTTTTAGATATCTAAAAATGCATTTTTAGGTTTTTCTTTTGGCGAGGGGCGAGTTTTTCTGTTCATTTGCGCAGGTTTTGCGGAGCGCGGAGATTGCTTTTGAGACTTGGGCATCTCCGTCACCTCCGCTTGATTGGGAGGCGATGGATGTCGATAAGAAATTTTCACCTCGCTGTAACTTTCGGGGCTTTTCTCCGTCA